>JAHDDD010000124.1 GCA_020629535.1 Saprospiraceae bacterium | reverse complement strand
TGGGTGGTAAAGCTCAGTTTGGTGGTCAGCGTTTTGGAGAGATGGAGGTTTGGGCTCTTGAGGCATTTGGAGCATCGAATATCCTGCGAGAATTGTTGACCCTCAAGTCTGATGATATCATTGGGCGTGCTAAAACATATGAAGCAATCGTGAAAGGAGACAATCTACCTGAACCAGGTATTCCTGAATCGTTTAACGTATTGGTGCATGAGTTGAGAGGACTGGCACTTGATGTAAAATTTGATTAACCTTTTAGTGATCTATAAATATGGCATTTAAGAAAAAAGCACATACTCAAAGATCTTTTGATTCAATAAGAATCAGTTTGACTTCACCAGATGATATTCTGGAAAGATCATACGGTGAGGTTTTGAAACCAGAAACTATAAACTACAGAACGTATAAGCCCGAACGTGACGGACTATTCTGCGAGAGAATTTTCGGTCCGGTGAAGGATTATGAATGTTACTGTGGAAAATATAAGAGAATCAGATACAAAGGCATCGTCTGTGATAGATGTGGAGTTGAAGTAACGGAGAAGAAGGTGCGAAGAGAAAGAATGGGCCACATCAAATTGGTCGTTCCAGTTGTACACATTTGGTTCTTCAAATCATTGCCGAACAAGATTGGTTATCTTCTAGGATTGTCTTCCAAGAAATTGGAGATGATCATTTACTATGAAAGATATGCAGTTGTTCAGCCAGGTGTGAAAGAAGGCGAACTCGAAGTCAAAGATCTTTTGACGGAGGAGGAATACTTTCAGGTATTGGAAACATTGCCAAAGGACAACCAAATGCTTGACGATTCTGATCCACAAAAATTCATCGCATTGATGGGAGCTGAGGCTGTCAGAGAATTGTTGATGAGATTAGATTTGGATGAATTGTCTTACGATCTAAGACACAAAGCTGCCACTGAAACTTCTCAACAGAGAAAGTCAGAAGCATTGAAGAGATTGAGAGTTGTTGAAGCATTCAGAGATGGACAAAAAGACATAGAGAATAAGCCGGAGTGGACCATCATTGATTATCTACCAGTAATACCTCCAGAGTTGCGACCGCTGGTTCCTCTTGATGGTGGTAGATTTGCAAGTTCTGATTTGAACGACCTTTACAGAAGGGTGATCATCAGAAACAATAGATTAAAAAGGCTATTGGAAATCAAAGCACCAGAAGTAATCCTCAGAAATGAGAAAAGAATGCTTCAGGAGGCAGTTGATTCCTTGTTTGATAACTCAAGAAAATCCAACGCTGTTAAGGCTGAAGGGGGAAGATCATTGAAATCACTTTCAGATATTTTGAAAGGAAAACAAGGTCGATTCCGTCAGAATCTTCTTGGAAAAAGGGTTGATTATTCAGGTCGTTCTGTAATTGTCGTTGGACCGAACTTGAAGTTGCATGAATGCGGTTTGCCAAAGGGTATGGCTTCTGAGCTTTTCAAACCTTTTGTGATTAAAAAATTGATCGAAAGAGGAATTGTAAAGACGGTAAAATCAGCCAAGAAATTGGTAGACAGAAAAGATCCAGTTATCTGGGAAATCCTTGAAAATATTTTGAAAGGACACCCAATCTTACTCAACCGAGCACCGACCTTGCACCGACTTTCAATTCAGGCTTTCCAGCCAATTTTGATTGAAGGTAAAGCGATCAGACTTCACCCACTTGTTTGTGGTGCCTTTAACGCGGATTTTGATGGTGACCAAATGGCCGTACACGTTCCATTGAGTCAAGCTGCGATATTGGAAGCGCAAGTTTTGATGTTGGCTTCACACAATATGTTGAATCCGCAAAACGGTACTCCAATTACTCTTCCTTCTCAGGATATGGTATTGGGATTGTACTACCTTACAAAAGCTTATCCGGAAGGTGCCAAGAAACAAATCAAAGGTTCTGGTATGACCTTCTACTCAGCCGAAGAAGCAATGATTGCTTACAATGATGGCAAAGCAGATTTGCATGCGAAGGTGAAAGTAAAAGGTAGAGCGATAGGAGAAGATGGCGTAATGACCAAAGCGGTAATGGATACAACCATTGGCCGAATTCTATTTAATGAATATGTACCGGAAGATTTACCATTCCTGAATTACCTACTTTCTAAGAAGAATCTTAAGAAAGTAATCAGTCAGATTCTTGAATTTACGGACTTCCCTACAACGGCCAAATTCTTAGATGATATTAAGACGCTAGGTTTCTACTGGTCATTCAAAGGAGGTCTTTCGTTTAACCTGGGAGATTTGATCAATCCAACAGTGAAAGAATCTACCTTGAATGAAGCAGAAGCAGAGGTAGAAGAAATTTGGGAAAATTATAACCTTGGTCTGATCACTCCAAATGAGAGATATAACCAGGTAATTGATAAGTGGACATATGCAGATAATCAGATCACAGAGAATCTGATGACAGAATTGGCAGAACACAAAGACGGATTCAACTCAGTGTATATGATGTTGGATTCAGGAGCAAGGGGATCGAAGCAACAGATCAAGCAGCTTTGTGGATTAAGAGGATTGATGGCCAAGCCGAGAAAATCTGGTGATACGGGTGGATCGATCATTGAAAACCCGATTCTTTCAAACTTCTTGGAAGGATTGTCCATTCAGGATTACTTTATCTCTACACACGGTGCGAGAAAAGGTCTTGCCGATACAGCCTTGAAGACTGCCGATGCAGGTTATCTGACAAGAAGATTGGTGGATGTTTCTCAGGATGTAATTATCTCTGAAGATGATTGTGAAACATTGAGAGGAATCGATGCTGAGGCATTGAAAGAAAATGATAAAATCATCGAATCATTGAGCGATCGAATCAGAGGAAGATTCTCTCTAATGGATATCGTTCATCCAGAATCTGGAGAACTGATTGTTGCTTCTGGTCAATATATTGACAAAGAAGTGTGTGCAAATCTTGATGCTGCGAATGTTGAGAAAGTAAAGATTAGATCAGTTTTGACTTGTGAGTCTGCTGAAGGTGTTTGCAGAAAATGTTATGGTCTGAATTTGGCCACAAACAGAATTGCGGAAAATGGAGATGCGGTGGGTATCATTGCTGCACAAAGTATTGGTGAACCGGGAACACAGTTGACATTGAGAACCTTCCACGTGGGTGGTATTGCTTCTGTAAGTCAATCCGAGTCTGAATTGGTTTCAAAATTTGATGGTGTACTGGAGTTTGATGCGATCAAAACCATTGAATATAAAGACAAATCAAAGACTTCAACAATCGTATTGTCTCGTTCAGGTGAAATCAGAATTATCGATCCAGAGACGAAGAAAATTCACTCAACCACACACGTCCAATACGGTTCAGAGTTGATGGTGAAAGACAAAGCGATGGTGAAGAAAGGAGATGTCATTTGTCAATGGGATCCATTTAATACCCCAATTGTCTCAGAGTTTGGAGGAATTGTTGAGTTTGCTGATTTGGTAGAAGGTGATACTTTCCGAAAAGAGATCGATGATCAGACAGGTAATGTCGATATCGTTGTGATTGAGACAAAGAACAAGAAAGTTATTCCGAATATCAAGATCATGTCACCTGCAGGTGCTGAGTTGAAAACATACAACCTTCCTGTGGGCGCATACGTTACCGTTGAAAATGGTGCTGAGTTGGTTGCGGGAGAAAGAATTTCTAAGATTCCAAGAAAACTTGGAAAGCTGACAGATATTACCGGTGGTCTTCCGAGAGTTACTGAATTGTTTGAAGCAAGAAATCCATCAAATCCATCTGTAACAGCAGAGATTGATGGTATGATCAGCTTCGGTAAGATTAAGAGAGGTAACCAGGAGGTATTTGTAACCGATGAAAAAACAGGCCAGAAGCATAAGTACTTGATTGGAAAGTCCAAATTGATTCTTGTACAAGAAGGTGACTTCGTAAAAGCAGGAACTCAATTGTCTGATGGTGCTACATCACCTTTTGATATCTTGAACATTTCCGGTCCATTTGCTGTACAACAATATTTGGTGAATGGTATCCAAGAGGTTTATAGATCTCAAGGTATTGGGATCAACGATAAGCACATTGAGGTAATCGTTCGTCAGATGATGAGAAGGGTAGAAATTGAGGATCCGGGTGATACGGTATTCCTTGAAGGAGAGCCGGTAGAGAAGCATGATTTCCTTGAGCAAAATGACTGGATCTTTGATAAATATCTGATCACTGATGCAGGTGAATCAACCAAACTTAGAAGAGGGCAGTTGGTTTCACTAAGACAGATAAGAGAAGAGAATTCGTACTTGAAGCGTAATGATATGAAGATTTTAGAGTACAGAAACGCTGTACCTGCTACTTCAAAACCAATGCTTCAAGGTATCACAAGGTCTTCATTGGGTACAAGAAGTTGGATTTCTGCGGCTTCATTCCAGGAAACGACCAAGGTACTAAGTACTGCCGCGATCGCTGCAAAGGTTGATAATCTTACAGGATTGAAGGAGAATGTAATCTCTGGTAAGAATATTCCTGCGGGTACCGGATTCAAAGAATTTAAGGATATTATAGTTACTCCTAAGAAAGTAGAAGCCGTCGAAGAAGAGGTTGTCGAAGAGGAGGTTGCTGAATAAAATTGATAAAGGGGCTTTTTTAAGCCCCTTTTTTATTTCATTGCATCATATGTCTCCTAAATTTTCTTCGTAATTTCCACAGATCCCATTCTCTCACATTATATTTGGGTATAATATTTAGGCATGACAAGTATTTCAGATAAACAATTAAAGGACGCGCTCTCCAATTGGAAGTCTATTGTTTCAAAGTATCAAACCGCTGATAAAAAGGTTGCTATTAGACAGCTTATCAATAGTTTTGGTCCATACTTGGGGCTTTGGACGTTGACATATTTCTGTCTTGATTGGGGATGGTATTATACAATTCCACTCTTCATAATCAATGCTTTTTTTCTTGTTCGAATATTTATCATTCAACATGATTGTGGGCATCAATCTTTCTTTCAATCGAAGAGATGGAATAATTTTACCGGTACGGTTTGTAGCATCTTTAGCGGATTACCATATAGGTATTGGGCGAAGGTGCACAGTTTCCACCATGGCCATAATGGCCAACTCGAAGTGAGGGATATTGGAGATATTCCTATGTTAACGGTAAGCGAGTATTTGAAGAGATCTAAGATTGGAAGATTGAAATATCGTATCTGGCGTAATCCCTTCATACTTTTTGTCTTTGCACCTATCTATTATCAATTGATCTCCAACAGATTCAATAAAGAATTTGGAAAGAATTGGAGAGTAACCAAACAGCAGATATTCAACAACTTAAGTATCATAAGTGTGTATGCAATATTGGCTTTATTGATTGGTTGGCAACGATTTTTGTTGATCCAGTTGACCTTGGTATTCTTGTTCGGTATCATTGCGTTTTGGTTCTTTTATGTTCAGCATCAGCACGAACATGCCTACAAAGAATGGAAAGACAAATGGGATTTTCTCACGGCTTCGATAAGAGGGAGTACTTATTATAAATTGCCGAAAGTATTCCAATGGTTGACGGGTAATATCGGATTCCACCACATCCATCACCTCAGCAGTTTGATTCCAAATTATAATTTGGAAAAGTGTTTTAAAGAAAATCCAATCCTTAATAAATACGTCACGACCATCACCTTTTGGAAGAGTTTGTCTTGTATCAAAAACAAACTTTGGGATGAAGATGAAGGTAAAATGATTTCATTCCGAGATTTGAGGAATAAGCAAGAGTTTAGCAGGGCTGCCTGATATAATGATTTTAACGCCTACTAACATACGTTAGTAAAGATCAAATCCAGTCCACGATCCATAATTCGCTGATTTGTTGACTGTGTGATTGGCCTAGACCATCATTGTGCAATCTCTTTCACAATTAATTTTGTGCCGGATCATCTTCAGGGACCTCGTAAGGTCTTGATTTCTTTTTATTTCCGAATACGGAGACGTTGATGTATCGTTTAGGATTTAATCTAAGATCTTGAAGTAAATAATTTAGGTTTGATGATGTCTCATTGAGATTGTCATATAGATCTCCATTGTTGATCAGTTTTGACATCGAACCTTCACCCGAATCTACTTTTTTCAAAATATCTTCAAGGGTAGTGATTGAAGTTTGAGTGTTAGACACAAGGTTTTTCAATTCCACCACAGCTTCATTGGCGCTTTTCATGGTTGTGTTTGTTGAGCCGATGGTTTCACTCAATTGAAGATTTTTGAAATCCTTACTGGCTGTTTCAAGATTAACAAGCAATTGATTGATGATTTGGTTGTTGGAAGCAAGGTTTGCGCTGATTGCGTCTAGATTTTTCATAGTACTGTTGACACTACTCATTGTATTTCCAAGCATTCGATCAATCTTCATGGTAATCGAATTTAGATTGGCCATTGATTGTTCAAGATTTTGAATGGTAGCACCCATTTTCGAATCTTCATCTATGTTGTTGAATTTATTGAGGACGGTATCGATGCCAGGACCAATTTGCTGGACATAACCATCAATTTCTTCTTTTGGGATCAAACTCCCTAAAAGACCGAAAGACTGTCCCTTTACTTCCATTCCATTTTCCAAACATGGAACACCATCACCACAAAGTTGATCAAATTTTAGTTCGATGACCCTATCACCCATGACACCATAGTTTTTAAGTAAAGCCATGGTGTTGGCAGGTAAGTCAATGTTACCTTCAACATCAAATTCTACGATTACATTTCTGACATTTTCTGGATCAATGTTGAATGAAAGTACTCCACCTACAATATATCCACTGACCATAACAGGAGAAGCTACTTCAAGACCTGATACATCAGAAAACTTGGCAGTCAATACCTTGGTATTACTAAACACATTCTTACCCAATAAAAATTTGTATCCCCAAATTGATAAGGCTACGGTCAGAATTGCAAGAATTCCTAATCTAATTTCTTTCTTCATGTAAATGCATTGCGTGAGAGACTTACAAAATCTGGAATTGACTAATGCCTCTCTGGTTGCGCAAAATTAAAAACAATTATGTAACAAACGAAAAGTGTAAAAGTATGAGTATCAGGACAATAATGTTCTATGCTCTAATCCATCTCTTTTGTGAATGGCTT
Source organism: Saprospiraceae bacterium (assembly GCA_020629535.1). Taxonomy (GTDB): domain Bacteria; phylum Bacteroidota; class Bacteroidia; order Chitinophagales; family Saprospiraceae; genus JAHDBF01. Next base: position 3,893 of record JAHDDD010000124.1, on the reverse strand, counting down.
TTTGATGATATGGGCTTGATCAAATCCTATTTCATTGAGATATTGAACATCTTTTTGAGCATCTTCCACACGAGTATATTGACCAACCCTGTAGAAATATGTGTTATTCTGCTTCAGCACTTCAATCGAATCAATTTCTGACCATTTATCATCAAACTCGACCAATGGCCTTTCTTTATTCGATGCCAATTCGATGCTGTATTTGTACAATGTTGGTTGGACCGATTTTCTTTGGATCAATGTGTGTTTGCTTACAGTTTTATGATCTTGGCTGGCAAATTTAACCTTTCGATCTACTTGAGTCTCTACGAAATCTTCAATGGCGCCCGCCAAGCTGGAGGCAATCTGGTTCAAGCCATCATTCGAATTGAAATAATTCTCTTGTTTTTTATTACTCAAGAATCCTGTTTCTACCAGAATACCAGGCATGCGAACATACTTCAAAACCGTGTATCCTGCTTCTCGTACGCCTCTGCTCTTGAATGGCAATTTAATAGCAAATTCCTTTTCGACGGAAGTCGCCAGATCAATGCTTTGTTTCAAATACACCATTTTTTGAGCTTTTGAAATATCGCCCAATTCTAGTTCCTTCACTTGAGATCGCGTCAGGCGTTCTTCTTTGTGTGAATGTTCAAAAGCATTGATGAAATCCAGTCCTGCTATGTACGTTTCAGAACCGGTGACATATTCGTAAGAATTTGAATTACAGTGGATTGATAGGAAGAGATTACCTTCATTTGCATTGGCAATATCGATCCGATCTTTTAATGAAACAAATCGATCTGCATCCCGCGTTAAAATAACATTAACATTCAATCCTGAGTTTTTCAGCAGCGAACTTAGTTTTTTTGCAATATTAAGATTAACGTCCTTTTCTTTGGTGGTAGAACCTTTGCATCCATGATCAATGCCTCCATGACCAGGATCAATCACGATTGTTAACGCATTTTCATCGAATTCATCGTAAAATGCAGACAATGCCTGATAGAATTCGGCGTTGAATTGATAAGCATTTGCCATTAACGTGAAAAAGGCCACGCAAAGCAGCAAATACCAAGACCGGTATTGTCTGTCAAGTAGTTTCATTATTTTGAGCCTGTAACTTAAGTACAACGGTCAAAATTAAACATAACTTGTTTGAAATTAGAGTATTATAAAATATTAATTTTTCTAATATATATTTTTCCTCTATCTGTTTTCTCACAGATTGAGGGTATTGATACCATCACAACACCATCTGTGATGCAAGACAGCCTTATTGCCAAGCCAATGGTGTCGGATAGCCTTGGCAAGGTGCCCAAAGATTCATTGAAATTGGTTCCCTTTCGTGGCAATGCCTTTGATGTCGATACAACTCGAAAATTGGGTCGGGTAGAGAAGGTTCAGATTTCTGAAGACTCATTGGATGCTGTGATCAATTATGGTGCACAGGACACTCAATGGTATGATCATAAATCTCGAACCATGCATCTGTTCGGTCAGGCCTATGTTGAATATGAAAAAATGAAACTCACAGCAGGCTATATCATTTTTGATATGGAAAATAATATCGCCTCTTCATTTAGCTTACAAGATGATCATGGTCATTTGATTGAGCGTCCTACTTTCAATGATGGAGAACGAGAATTCACTTATGATCAACTCAAATACAATTTCAAAAAGAAGAAAGGGATTGTCTACGATGCGATCACAAAAGAAGGGAATTTATATGTGCATGGTGCCAGAACAAAATATGTTGGGGCAGAAAATGACAGTCTTTATAACAATGATATCATTTATAATAAAAACGCTTTAATTACATCTTGTAATCATCCTGAGCCACACTATGGTATCAGGGCGAAAAAGATGAAGGTAGTCACTGATAAGGTGGCGGTCATAGGACCTTCCAAATTGGAGATTGCTGGCGTTCCAACTCCACTTGGGGTTCCTTTTGGATTTTTCCCATTGACGCAAGGTGAGAGTACAGGCTTTTTGTTTCCAGATGATTTCAGATATTCACCAGAACAAGGATTTGGAGTGGAAGGTATCGGTTGGTACTTTCCATTGAATGATTATATGAACTTGATTGTGCGAGGTGATCTATATGCAAACAGATCTCATGGTGTGAGATTGACTTCGAATTATAAGAAGCTATACAAGCATTCCGGTAGTGTTACCCTGAGATATAACAATCAAATCATTGCCGATGAATTGGCCTATGACAATTCTAATAAAAGTTATGCATTGGCTTTGACGCATACACAAGATTCGAAAGCCCATCCATATCGAAAGATTGGCGGGAGCATTAACTTTCAGGTCAATAATTATTCAGCAACGGTAAGGAATGATGCAAACTCTGTCCTTAACAACACCTACTCATCTAATTTATCATTTTCACATTCGTTGCCAAGGACACCATTTACATTGAGTGTGGGATTGAGGCACAGTCAAAATACCAGAAACAATACCATTGACATTACATTACCGGATGTTCAATTGCGGATGAATACAATCTATCCGTTCAAAAGAAAAAACAGCAGTGGTTCAAAAGAGCTATGGTATGAGAAGATCAACTTCCGGTACAACAGTGAGTTTAAGAATTTTGTATCGACCACTGATTCTACCATTTTCACTCAGCAAGTTTTTGACGATTTAAGGTATGGCATTGGAAATCATATGGAGACCAATGCCAGCTTCAGATTTTTGCAATACTTTACGATTACACCGTCAGCCAAGTATGATGAAAATTGGGTCTTTCAAAAAGCTGTCAAAGAATGGATTTACGTTCAAGATATGGAAGGGCAAGACAGCATTGATCGTGTAGAGACCAGTTACATTGATGAGTTTCAAGCCTATAGAGATTTTGATCTGGGAGTAACTTTAAATACCCAAGTGTTTGGGACCATCCCTGCCACCAAAGGTTGGTTTAGAGGAGTCAGACATACTATTAAACCCAATGTCAGATTCAATTATGCTCCGGATACAGAGTCACAATATGAGCAAGTCCTTCGGACCGGATTTACAGATGAAGACATTCTTAAATACTCACCATTCGAAAGAAGCGCAGTTAACATTCCTGGGCTGTCAGAAAAACGTGCCAAGTTGAGTTATGGATTTAGTTCGCAACTTGATATGAAGTATTATTCTAAAAAAGACTCAACAGTAAAGAAAATTAAGTTGCTCGATAATCTATCTGCTTCAGGAGGTTACAACATGGCTATTGATAGTTTTCAATATGACAAAATATCGGTGACTGGTCGGTCGCGACTTTTTAAGAATATAAGCACATTTAATTTTGGTTTCGGATTTGATCCGTATCAAGAAACTGAAGAGGGGAGAATAAAAGACTTTGTAACAGGTACGACGATACCGTTGAGACTTGATGACGCTTTCTTTAAGGTAAACTCAAGAATGAAAGTTGTGGATATTATTTCATTCTTTCAAAAAAAGGGTAAAAAGAATGAAGAAGATTCTGATGAAAGCGAAACAGATTCAAATGATAGAAACAGCAGAAGTGCATCATCATCTTCAAACAAAGGAAAGAAAACCGACAACAGTATTTTTAGTTGGTTCCAAAATCTAAACATTGAACACGATATACAATACAATATAACTACCACGAAAGGCGAGCGGATTAGTCAATTGCGTGCCAACACAGTCAGACTCTCAGGTCGTATACCATTGACTGAAAACTGGGAACTCGGCATTGGAAATATTTCATACGATTTTAAAAATAAGTCATTGGTATATCCAAGCTTTTCGCTCTCAAGAAAACTTCATTGTTGGAATATGAAGATTCAATGGGCCCCGAATCGAAACACCTATAGTTTCTTTATTGGCGTAAGTAACTCTGATCTAAATTTCCTCAAGTACAATTACGGTCAGAATAATGTGGATGGGATTATTAGTTCTAT
>JAHDDD010000123.1 GCA_020629535.1 Saprospiraceae bacterium | reverse complement strand
AGAAAATGGAGGTCATGATGTTCGAAGTGATGCGAACTGATGATTGGCCGTCATTCACATTACCACATTGATCTGCTGTAGAGAATCTTACAAATATGGTGGTATCAATTCCGCAGAATTGGTCTAGATTGTTGAGGTTGAAATCATGTTGAACATCCACCCATTGACAATTGTCTGTAGCATTTGCATCACCTAGCCAATTTGCCAATTTGCTCTGCAAGTTGGGATCATTGTAGTCTAAGTCTAAATCGCCAGGGCAAGTAATCAATGGTCTTTCGTTGTCAACCATTCTAAACTCGCTTTCAAATTTATGCCAGTACCCGCAATCATTGTGGATCGCGAAGGAGACAATAAAGCTGGTGTCACAATATGCATTAGAAGGATCGAAATCAAAATCATTGGTTACGATATTGTTATTGCATTCATCGATGATCAGATAACTGTTGAGCCATTGATCGATTAGATTTTCATTATTAGGATTTCCGCAAACCAATTCTAAGTTATTCGGTTCTTCGATCACTACATCCACAAAAGGCGAAATAAAAAACGCAGCTTCATGGGATGTTACATTACCGCAATTATCTGTTGCAATAAAGGTGACTGGAATTTCAGTTTGTAATCCACAGTCGAAAGTCAAACCTGGATTTGAAGGAATCGTTGACCATGAAAAACCAGAGCATTCATCAATCAATGCACCACCTTGGGTGTTCAGCCAATCTCTAAAACTATCTTCCAAATCTGACATGCCACTTGAGCATCTATTGTTTTTATTTTTAGGGACTTGTGTAAAGTCAGGAGCAGTATTATCCACATAAGTGTAAAGCCTTTCGCATACACCATACGTTACACCATCTTCAATTTCAAAGGTTCTCAATACTTTGAGTGTGTCACAAGAAGAGCCTCCAATAACCTGATCATTGGCACGTATGACCAATTCATTACAATATGATTGAGGAATAGAAATGCCGTAACTCAATAATTCAAAATAGTCTCCGTTGTTGGTAGACACATTATCCGTATGAACAGATGAAATGGGTGGCAAATCATCGATGCAAACCAATTGTTCTGAGCTGAAGTTATCACAACTCAGTTCGAGCTGACAGCAGACCGGAATAATAAACGTTGTGTCTGTCCTACAATTAATATTATCAGAGATGGTAACTGAGTATTCACCGGGTGGCATATTGGAAATATCCTGAACGGAGTTCACATACCCATTTGGGCCTCTCCAATCATAGCGGAAGGGAGGAAAACCATTTGTGATCTCAAGGTCGATATTGACCCGATTGTCACCTGTTATACAATTGTATTGAATTGCTTCAATTCTTACCTGCGGACCATTGGTAAGCTGTACAGTATATACTCCTGAACACCCGGTATCGGTAATAATTCTGATTGTGTAGTCACCTACACCGAGATCTTCAAAACGGTTATCAATTTGCCAAGACTGACCATTGTTAATGGAGTATTCCATGTTGCCATCAGAGGTGGCATGAAGCACCAGTGAACCGTTGTTGAGACCGCATGTTGGCTGGATTTGAGAGATGGAATCAAGAACGATACAATCATCTACACCTTGACCTGACAAGCTTGAGAGACAAGCCATAAACAAACAGGCAGCTAGGATGTAAAATCTCAGGTGTATCGGCATTTCAAGGGTGTAATTTCGTCCTTTCGAAGGTCAAATTAATAAAAAAAAGCCTACCGAGAAACGGTAGACTTCATTTTAGTAAATCTTTAATTATTTGGATAAGAATTAATTGTATTTCACTTTAACACTTTCGCCGATCCAACAACCAACAGTTACGGATTGGCCTTCTTTAACTCCTCTCATAAATCCTTCATCCTGAGCTGGTAACGAACCAGAATATTTTCCAATACGTTTTGTAGCGTCTGCAGACACTGCAGAATCGATGGATTTGGCATAGGCATATTTATCTATAGCAGCAATAATGGCCAATCGTTGATTCCATGAGTCGCCGCAATTTCTTGCTGATTTTGCATACATATCACCGATCAACATAAATGGCTTACCCCAATTTGGTTTTAACGAGGCAGCTTCCTTAGCCAATCTTCGTGCTTCTCCGTATTGTGCTAATTTTCTGAATTTGATTGACGCTAGGCCAACCAGATAATTTGCCTTTTTGTTTGGATCAGATTCACTGCTGATTGCTTCCTGATATTTTGCAGCTGCACCTTCGAAGTCGCCTTCATCGTACATTTTTCTTGCAAGAACACCTGGATTGTTTGCTTCAAATTCTGCTTTCCTTTCTGCATTTACTTTGGCAGCATAACTTTTCCATTTTGTGTCAAGTTCACTCACCAAAGGATCATCTTCTGGGCAGCCTCTTCTTTTTAATCTTACCAATATTGATTTTACAACATCAGGATCTTCAGGACTATCTTCATATTCTTCTTGGTAGATAGGTTTGAAATAATCACAGTCGAAGATGTCTTTTTCGATGGCTCTGTATTGAGACTGCGCAGCCAACCATGCTTGCTCATAAAGTTCGCTCAAATCTTCATTGTTGATGATGTTGTATTGAGCAATTTCTTCCATTTGCTTGTAGTAGTTCAATGCTTGTTCTTTGTCCATCCTTTCTTTTTGGAATTGATAGACAACGATTCTTGCAAGTGGATCGAATACGATGTACTCCGCATCTTTTCCTGAAAGTTCCAGGGCAGCATCGATGGTCTCAAGATTTTTTGAATATGATGCATTCAATGAATAGAACTGATCATAGGCTCTTCGTCCTTGGATATATCCCATTCTTTTTTTGTAGCACTCTGCTTCATCTTGTTCTCCACATTTAAGTTTGATACTTTTTGATTCGTAGCAAGCCATGGCTTCGCTGTAGAGTCTGTCCATCACGTCTACATACTCTTTCTTTTTGGCTTCATCTGTTTCATTTTTCCATTTGTTGACATAAATTTTCACGCCATCCAGGTAATGATAATCTCTTTTCCCATCTGCAGCGGGAGCAATTTCATAGGCTTGTTGCCAATATTCTTCTGCTGTAGTAAAGTCATTGGCTTTCAAAGCCTGACGATAAATTGAGTGGGCATTTTCACCGTCGTCTTTTTTGGGGCTTCCTTCCCAAGATTCGCATTGACCGAACAATGAAAAACTCAATGCTGTCATCAATAAACAGCTCAAAGTGATTCGTGTAGTAAAACTCATTTTACAGTCTATTTAATGTTAGTTATATTTTCTCTTTATAAACCAATCGGAATCATTGAACGTAAATCCGAAATTAAGTCTCATATATCTTTCTTCAACAGGTGTAGTCAGTCCTCGTTGTCCAAGTGTGACGCCAATATTTGCCTGTGATGCTTTCCGTTGTGTGATAAAAGGGAATGTAATACCGAAGGTAACTCCTTGAGAGATTATTTCATCTGAAGTCAATGAGCTTGCATCTCTGCTGATGAAATAGCCTGCTTGAAAGTGCAACCTTTTAAAATAATTGGTATACGAATTGGGATCGGGTTTAAAGAAACCTCCAGCCGAGAATTTATAGGTATCAGCCAAATTTGATGGATTGGCATCATTGCTATATTCTGACCAGTTTTGGATTTCATAATCGACTCCCAGTCCCCAGCGTTTACCATGTTTGTACATGGCTCCGATGCCAAACTTCCCGGGCAATCTTCCGTTACCATCAATATCTCTTACGGTTCTTGAGCTTATGGTGTCAACGATTTGTGCAAAATCCTGTCTAATGGCAAGGAACAATTCATCTGTATTTGTCCTAAAATTAGAACCACTGTTACCGTATACACCTACCGTTATGCTCTTTTCAATAACTTGAATGCTTTCTTCTTCAGGAACTTTTGATGGCAAAACAAATTTATATTGGGCACCGGCATTCCAAACAAAACCACTTACATGGTAATTGTTTTCAAATAGATTATTAAATGCATAGAGAATGCTGTCAAATTCGATGACTCTCTGTGTTTTAATATTACCGAAAAGGTAGCCGGCACTTATTCCAACAGACAGATCTTTGTATTTTAAAGAGTTCCCCCAGTTGAGTGTATACGTTCCACCTTGTCCTATATATCTTCTTGTGATCCCTTTTACTCCTTCCAATTGTTCTGAAGATAGGATTTCATATCCTACCCTTGAATAAGGTATCAATGAAAAATTCATTCCATAAGAAAAGTCACGATCTACTCTGTCAAGTAAATCATTGATTGGATTGATCAATGGGAACGCCAAGCTGAGGTAGGTTAAATTACCATTCCATGACGTAGCTTGTGTTTCACTATCTTGTAAATTTGATAGTTCTCCATACAGACCTACCTCAAATGAAGTAGATTGAAGGCTTGCAAATGAAGCTGGATTTGCAACATTGGTTTGAAAGTCATCCTGGTAGCTTGCACCCAGTCCTCCCATGTGTATAAGATGAGAGAAATAGGGTTGATTGATATCACCAAATCCAAATCTGGAATAAGGTGAATTATCTGATGGCTGAGCCATTGCCACAACAGGCAAAAGTAGCCAGAGGATGCTTTTAATTTTCTTTCTGATAATCAATGAGTTTATTAAGACCTCTCAATACAAGAAAAGAGTCCACAAATATCTTAGATTTAACGATTTCTCCAAAGAAAGCAGCATCTCCGCCGGTTAAAATAACGTTAATGTGCTTCATTTCAGCTTTCATGCGACTAACGAAAGAATCTATTTCCAAGGCAACACCAAAAACAGCGCCATTGTTTATGGCCTCTTTGGTTGATTTTCCTAGGAGTTTTGTAGGATTCTTTCTCTTTACAGATGGCAAAGCATGGGTAAAATGGTGCATGGCTTTCAGCCTTAATCTAACACCGGGTGAAATATTTCCACCAAGGTAGACACCATTCTTATCTATCAAATCTAAGGTCATGCAAGTTCCTATATCGATAACAATATTGTTCTTCTTTTTATACATGTAATAAGCTCCAATTGCTGCTGCAATCCTGTCTTTTCCCAAAGTTTTAGGTGTACCATAACGGTTTTCAACGGGTAATGGGAGCGTATGATCTAAAATGTAGCAGGTAAAATTCCGATCCAGATGTGCCCAAAATCTGGGTAATTTGTTTCGGACAGTAGATATTATACAGTGTGTGTAGGCGTATTTTTTGTGTAATTTCTTCAGATCGCCTACCAGCCAATCTTTTTTGGATTTGAAGTATTTAATTTCATCTCGATCGAAAATGGCGATCTTAATAAACGAGTTTCCTATGTCAATACAGAGATTCAATGTTTGAAATGTCTTGTCCCTGTGAACACCATGGCAAGATTGTTTTGATTACAATAATCAATACTTGCCTGATCTTTGATTGATCCTCCTGGTTGAATAACTGCAACGACCCCTGCTTTGTGTCCTAGTTCAACACAATCAGGAAATGGAAAAAATGCATCTGAAGCCATTACACATCCCTCAAGATCAAAGCCCATTCGTCCTGCTTTTTCGATGGCTTGCTTGCATGCATCAACTCTTGATGTTTGTCCACAGCCCATACCTAGCAGTTGTTTGTTTTTAGCTAATACAATGGTATTTGACTTGAGGTGTTTGACCAGTTTATGGGCAAAAAGTAAGTCTTCTATTTGTTCATCAGTTGCTTTGACGTCTGTAACGGACGTTAGGTCTGTTTGAATATCTTGTTTTAAGTCTGCGTCTTGAACGATGACACCATTTAGTATAGACTTGAAATTTTTGGATTGTCTTTGAAAGTGTTTTTGTTCAAGCAAGATTCTTTTCTTTTTTGATGAAAGAAGGTCATAAGCAGCCTGATCAAATGAAGGAGCGATCAATACCTCGTAGAAAAGTTTGTTGATCTCTTCTGCAGTTTGAAGATCAATTGCTGCATTTGAAATAAGGATTCCTCCAAACGCTGAAATGGGGTCTCCTGCCAATGCTGCATACCATGCTTCAGAAACGGTAGACCTTGTTGCGACACCACAAGCGTTAGTATGTTTTAATATGGCGAAGGTGCATGGATCATTTTCAAATTCTGCCATGAGCTGAATCGCTGCATCAACGTCTACAAGATTGTTGAATGAAAGTTCTTTTCCGGTCTTTTTTTCAAACATTGGAGAGGACTCACCAAACCAGATTCCCTTTTGGTGAGGATTTTCGCCGTAACGCAAGACTTCGGGATTTTGGATGCTGAGTTTTAGCGCTTGCTCTTTTTTCTTGCCATTTGAAAGATAATTAAAAATGGCGGTATCATAATGTGAGCTTATATCAAAAGCTTCAGCAGCGAGCACTTGTCTTTCTTCTAATGAAGTTTTTCCATCTCCGGTCTTGAGAATGGTTTCAAGTGAGTGATAGGATTTTTTAGAAGGGATAACTACCACATCATTAAAATTCTTTGCGGCTGCTCTGATAAGTGCTATTCCTCCAATATCAATTTTTTCGATGATGGCTTGCTGATCATCGGTTGAAGCTACTGTTTCTTCGAAGGGGTAGAGGTCTACTACAACCAGATCAATGGTAGGTATATTGTATTCATTGATTTGTGATAGGTGGTCATCACTGCGTTTAGCAAGTATGCCTCCGAAGACGGAAGGATGCAATGTTTTTACGCGACCATCCAATATAGAAGGATAGCCTGTGATGTCTTCAACCTTGGTGATGGTATTGATTTTTGTTTCAAGAAAATTGTATGTTCCACCTGTTGAATAGACATGAACGTTGTGTTGATTGAGGAGAGGTATGATGCTTTCAAGGCCTTCTTTGTCATAGACACTGATGAGGGCCGTTTTGATTTGTTTTTCCAAGTTCAGAGTTTTGCCGCAAATATAGCAGAATCCCCATCATGGCAATGGTGTGAAATGGTAGGAATGCTGGCAAATTAATGAGAGTGAGCTTTTGGGCTTTAGACTTTTGCTTTATTGAGAATTTTATAGTCTTGAAGTCTGATCTAAGTTTTTAAGATTTGTTGTAATGTAATGTCGTTGGTAATGGCACTGTGGTAGTTTTTGTTTTTTATCGCACCATTGGAAGTGATGAGAGTGGTAAAGATGTTTTTTCTTGTTTTGGTGATTTCTCTGAATCTATTGACTTTGTGTAAAATTTGTTTTGATTGGGCCAGACTGAGATTAAATTCAAGGTTGTAAAACTTGATTTCAAAGATATTGACAACATTGTCCGCTCGGTCAATGATCAGGTCGATTTGGATTCCTTTACCATCTTTGGTTCCTTTTTCGATAAAACTAAAAAGGTCATATTCGATTCCATGAATACCCAAGACACGATTTATTAGATGGATATGTTTAAAGCAAAAGTTTTCGAATGCAAAGCCTGCCCAGATTCGAAAGGATTGACTGTTAAGTAATTGTCGTCCAGAAGTTTTACCTCTCTTGTTTTTCAGAAACTTAAGATAGAAAATAGTGTATTCATCAATCAATCTATAGAGTACATCTTCTTTTCTTTTGTGAAAATCGTGTGTAGTCATGATAAATCCACATTCTTCCAGTTCTTTCAATACTTCTGTCAGTCCACCACCACTTTTCATACTTGTTTTTTTGATGATGGTGCTCCGGTTTAATCCTTTTCTTTTGGAAGCCAGAAGAGCTACAAGCTCTTCATGTAATTTATGGTTGGTAAATAAAGAGGCATAAAGATTTTCAAATTCTGATTTGAGGGAGGCAGATTTATTAAAGAATAGTTCGTCCAGAATTTGGGCGACCGATTTTCCTGATGAGATTTGTTTTATATAATAAGGTATTCCTCCGATGCACATATAAAGTTGTGTTACATCAAATCGTGAAAGTTTGACACCTTCAATTTTGAGCATTTGTTCAAATTCCTGAAGGTCGAAAGGAAGCAATCTTATGGTCCTTGTGAGACGATTGTGCAGTCCGCCTTTATTATTTACGACATGATTGAGAATCCATGATGCGGCAGATCCACAAATGACCAAAAGAATGTTTGGGTTTTTCACGGCATAGCTATTCCAGAAATGACTGAGTGAAGATTTGAATCTTGATTTAGGAGAGTCAAACCATGAAATTTCATCTAAGAAAATGACGAGCTTTTTCTTTCTTCTCTTTTTCTTTTCAAGAATAGATGCAAGCATTTGAAAAGCTTCCAACCAGCTTTCAGGTTTTTTTCTTTGTGTTTTGTCAACAGTTATTAGGGCTATCCAAAAATTCTCCAATTGTTCATCGAGTGTAATATTTTGGATACCTGTGCATTCGAAAACCATTGATGTCTTGTAAACATTCCTGATGAGATAGGTTTTGCCTACTCTGCGCCTGCCATATATAGCAAGAAACTGTGCTTCTTTTTTCATGAGAAGCTCTGTCATGATTTTGATTTCTTCTTTTCTGCCGACTACATTCATAAATTATATCCTGCCAAGTTATATCAAAATTATATAAACTTGGCGAGATATAAAAGTTATACTTCGCCAAGTATTGTTTAAAAAAGATTGATTTGGCGAGATATAAAAATTATATCCTGCCAAGTTTGGGTTAAAATGTGTGAACTTGGCGAGATATAAAGTTGAGTTGTTTTTAAAAATAATTGTGTTATGTGAGGGATTAGTGGCTAAAATTTATTGTGAAAAGGACCGCCTATAGAAAAGTATTTGTCCACTTTGTTTTTAATTTCATCAGGTACAGTAAGTTCCGGAGCATGATGTGGTTTGCTTCTGGCATCTATGATTAATGCACCTTTACAGCCCCAATGTTTGAAAGCAGTATTGGATTCGATGCCATATATGTCATGAGAAGGATTGGCCCTTGTGAAAGTTACCCAAAGAAAATTGTTTAGTGTTTCAGAAAGAAAATTTGCATGATCAGTAACGACAATAAGAGGCAAGGATTCAGGTATTTTACCTTCCAGTTTATCTGTCAATGCATCCATCTGGCTGACGGCATTTTGATAATCATCGAAAGGATCAATTTCTATAGCAAGGATGCCAGGTAGTGCGATACTCGCATTTTTTATTAGATCAATGCTTGAAAGTGTGTCCGGAATTTCTGTGCCAAGACTTCTTAGTTTGGGCCCGTGACAAGCTATGATTACTTTAGAACCAGCATTCCATCCGGTCCCTGAGTAGTCAAGAGTGTCGATGGTTGTTTTGGTTTGAAAATGCAGGTCACGTGTCCAGTCAATGCGTTCAAGAACATGTGTGAAAAATGAAGCAATATCGTGACAATTGAGATTGGGACAGGTTTCATCTTGAGCAGCAATAATCAAGAACTTAGCAAGTGAAGTTTGTCCTGAGCCAAGAATTCTGTTTGCGATGGTCAGAATTTCTTCTGGTTTTTTCTCACGGAAGGGCATATATCTTTCCTTTCCTACGGCAAGTAACAAAGGATGGACCCCAGCGGCATCGACTGCATTGATTTCGACCAAACCTGGGAATTCTCCGGGTGTTAGTTCTTCGACAAGCTTATGAATCAGATACCCAAAACTACTGTCTTCTTGTGGAGGTCGACCAACTACTGTAAATTGCCATATGGCATCTTTCTTAGCATATACCTTATTCACTTTCATGACAGGAAAATCATGGGTAAGGCTATAGTACCCAAGATGATCACCAAATGGACCTTCTGGCTTTTTCACCCCTTTTTGAATCACACCTGTTATTGTAAAATCGGCATCATTGGAAATGATAAAACCATCTTTATCGAAAGAATATTTAAATCTGTTACCATTTAGCATACCAGCAAACGTTAGTTCACTCAATCCTTCCGGCATTGGCATGATAGCCGCAAAGGTATGGGAAGGTGGACCTCCAACGAAGATGCTACATTTAAATTCTTCATCACATTGATTATACATACTATGATGCACACCAATGCCACGGTGCAATTGGTAATGCATCCCGATTTCTTCATTTAGAATATATTCATTACCGGTAAGTTGTATACGATACATACCGATGTTTGATTGCATTATCTTCTTTGATCCCGGTGGAAATGTGGCGACTTGAGGACATGTTACAAAGGCACCGCCGTCCATAGGCCAACATTTAATTAGAGGTAATTGGTCAATGGAGATTTCCACCAAATTAGAAGGCATTGATCTTTTTCGGGGCAAGCCTTTTAATCCGGTAAACCCTGCTTTGATCGCATCGATAGGATGCTTTAGTGCTCTGGATGGATCAGCTTTATATTTGGTGACCCTTTTGAGATTGTCAATGGTTTTTCTAAAAAGAAAATCTGTTCTTTCCAGCGTACCGTACAGATTTGAACATGCTTGAAATTTCGACCCTTTGACCTTTTCAAATAAAAGTGCTGGACCTTGAGCATCAAATACACGACGGTGAATTTCCGCCATTTCAAGATCAGGATCAACTTCGAATGGAATTCTCATAAGTTGACCATCTTTTTCAAGGTCTAATAAGGCTGATTTCAAACTTCTATACATACTAAATTCAATAAATAAGGGAGATTCAGATCCCCATTGGTTTTAAAATACTTAAGAATATTTTTCAAGAAAATTTTATGTAAAACATTTAAGATAAGGCTGAAATCCTAAAATTTGTAATAAAATATTAAAAAAATTCATATATGTTAATTATGTTTTTTAGCTTTAGGCTCAATACTTAAACCGCCAATCGAGTATCCTAATAGAATTGACCCCCAATTCTCAATAAATACTATTAATTAAAGGTAGATTATTCAAGATGGTTCAAATTTTCATGAAACCATGCTACTTGGTTAGAATGTTTCTAGTCATGTATCTTTTGATTGGGTCGGTTGAAGGAATTCAAGCACATGGCACTCAAGTAGCATATTGTATTACAGACGAGGGTAAAATTAGAATTTACATTGAACATTGGCATTGTAATATATCTCCACCACAGGTTGTAAATGCTTTGGTTTCGATCAATGTGACAGATTCTAGTACGGGAATGACAACAAATTTTCAAACCATTCCTGATGGTGTTGTTTGGGATACTGATAAAAATAGTCTTCCTGGGTGCAAAGGTCCTCTTACAATTTTATCTGCCTGTGCAGGGAGAGCGGATGTTTATAATGATTGGGTCTATTGGGATTTTGCACCGACTGCCTGTTTCGT
>JAHDDD010000122.1 GCA_020629535.1 Saprospiraceae bacterium | reverse complement strand
CTAACTTTCAAACGTAATTCTATGATATCGTATTCAAATCTATGAGCACTACATCGACATTGCAAATTAATGCGCTGATTTTCATAATCCTTGCCATGCTTTCTTTTGGTTGCAAGACCACCAAGGATATTAGTAAATTGACGGATGACGATATCCGGATCAAACTAAAGAAAGGCGGGTGTTTTGGAAATTGTCCCATCTACACAGTAAAAGTATATGATGGAGGATATGTCCACCTTTTTGGTGAAAAGCATATTGACAAATTGGGAAAGTTTGAAAAGTATTTGACAAAAGAAGCTTATGCCGATCTGATCAATGATTTTGAAATTTCTAATTTCTCTCAATTTTCTGATGAATATGAAAGCCAGGTTCCCGATTTGCCATTAGTCCATCTAACCTACCGGGCAGAAAAAGAAAAGACGTTCAAAACAGTATCAGGAAAAATCGAACGACCAAAAATCGTCAAAGATCTCCAAGTTAAAATTGAAAGATTGGTGGCTGCAAATGATTGGACATTGCTTGAAAAATTACCTGAACCTGTCAGCCAAGATTCCATCAAAAAGAAACCAAAAATCAATAAAAAAGAAATCATCATTGAACCAAACAATGATGTCAATCTTCCAAAGTGGTTTGCTGAGAAAAAAGAAAAATATGGTGTTAGGATATTAAATAAAATTGGAAAGAATCAAAACCTCTGGCTGATCACCTATGATGGCCGAAAAGTTGATGGAGATATGATGCTCACCATTTTGAAACAAGATCCAGGCATTAAGTCAGCACAATTTAATGCTGGGATTGAGCAACGCTAAATTGTTCTTTGGCTTCGTCCCACAATTTGTCCATTTCTTCGAGGCTCATTTCTTTGAGCGGTTTGGGAGCTTTACGCTCAATGTATTCGAATCGTTTTTTAAATTTTCTATTGATCTTTTCTAAGGCAGATTCTGGATCGACCTTTAAAAATCTACCGTAATTGATCAATGCAAAAATCACATCGCCATACTCTTCTTCGATTTTAGATTGGTCTTTTGATGCAATGGCTTCTTTGAGTTCAGCTATTTCTTCTTCCACCTTTAACCAGACATCTTCTATATGATCCCATTCAAATCCAACCTGTGCTGTTTTTTCTTGCATGCGATATGCTTTGACCATCGCAGGAAGACTTACTGGTACTCCACCTAAAACAGTTTTTTTCTTTCCTTCTTTTAGTTTGATTTCTTCCCAGTTTCTTTTTACCTCTTCTTCATCTTTTACTTCTACATCGCCATAAATGTGTGGATGCCTAACGATTAATTTTTCACATACATCATTCAAGACATGAGAAACATCAAAAGCTTTTTCTTCTTCCGCTATTTTTGAATAAAACACAATATGAAGTATTAGATCTCCTAATTCTTCTTTGATACCATCACGGCTTCCATCTAGAATTGCGTCTGCCAGTTCATAGGTTTCCTCAATGGTCAGATTTCGCAAACTTTCCATGGTCTGCTTCCGGTCCCATGGACATTTCTCACGGAGATCATCCATGATATTCAATAATCTTTCAAAGGCCTGCAATTTATTTTCCATCCGCAACTTATTAGGTGTACATTTGTTACAAAGATACACTTTACACATTGATACACATGGAGAGTTTCTTATATACAGCCTTTATAATCTTCGTTGTTTTCGGAGCATCATTTTTGCTCATGAACATCCGTCAACTCGTAACTGGTCAGGAATTCCGAGGCACCTGTGCTACCAACAATCCACTCCTCAAATCTGAGATCGGAGAATGCACAGTGTGTGGTAAAAAACCAGACGAAGAGTGTCAAATGCCTGAAGTCAAAGCCTAAGTTTTCCTCAAATTTTTTAAATCACATTCTTTTTGCAAGATCGAAAAGGAAGGATGCAAGAAATCTTTCCGATTTAAATCGGTCCTCCATGGCGGTTCCCACACCCAATTTATCCCCGATGTATAGGGACCAAATCGGGATGGCCCTACTCATTTCTCAATTGCTCAGCATTACAAAAATTGCAAGGGACTGTTTTTCTAAATTCAAATTATTAATTCATCTGAACTAATTCTTCACCATCACCTTGGTGAAGGTTCCATTTTCTGCTTCAGCATGCACAACATAACTGCCACTTTGCAATGTTTGGATGTCTATAAGTTGACCGGAGTGCACATTTTTCCTTGAAAGAACCAAATGACCGTGTACATCATACATTCTTATCGTGTTGATGTGATCATTCGTTTCAATCCTAAAGAAGTCATTGCTTGGATTGGGCGATAAATGAATGGATAGATCATTGAGGTTATCATTGTTGGTTAAATTACATGCGCCAACATGATTGTGGTGTTCTGGATCATCAAAGATCAGATTTTCATCACCTGACTGATAAGGAGTAAAGGTGTAGAAGAATACCATCATTTCATCTGTCGTGGCCTCTCCTACCCAAATGTCCTCCGGAGGAAAACTTGGGTTATGATGATTGTTAACGGTATTGTCGTATGTGGCACGACCTTTTATAACTGTTCCTCCATCTAAAATAATAGGTCTTTTGTATCCATAAAATTTTTGCCAATCGAAATCCCATCTGGGGATATTGATGAGATCTATTCTATCGCCATTTGGAGCCTCTGCCCAGCTCTCCATATCGGTGCAAATCAGGTGAGCATGAGGGGCTGTGCCAACCATGGTCATCTTGCCCCAAAGTTCAAATTCCTGATCAAAAGTTTTGACTGTATTTGCAGGAATGTACAGTGGGCCATTGATCATACTTGTAAAATGATTAAGTATCGGTACAACATACAATTCTCTTTGATTTTCAGATGTTAGGTTCAATCTAATTGAAGTCTGATCTACCTCTCCAGCAGCATAGGATGGATAATGCACTTGAACCACGATATTTCCATCTGATGGCAATCTCACACCCATATTGTCTGGAAAAAATTGAGCTGATCCTCCAGGAGCCCAACCGCCAATCAATTGTGCATCGTTGGTGCCAATACCACCGAAACAGCTGTAACCAATTTCAGGATCTTGCGCATCCAATGAGGAACTGGTGCCAGATGGGTCAAAATACATAAGCACGTGATGCACAGCTCTCGTATTTCCTGGAATCACTTCAAGACCTTTCACAAATAAATCCTCACTAAATGGGGCTGGAAAAACAAAGCATCGATACAAATCATCGTCAGGTAAATTGGGGACTGTGAATTCTGGCAATTCAATGATATGATCTGGGTTTTCGATTTCAAATTCTTGTTCAAAGTTTGGGACTGCGGGAGCTGTTGATAAGTCTCCGGTTGGTAAATCATTTTCCAACCATTCTTTTAAGATATCTATTTCTGTTTGTTCAAGACTATAGTCTCCAACAAAGGCATTGTGCGGACCCTTTGCAGGGAATGGTGGCATGGTTTGTTCCACCACGGCAGAAAACATAATAGCATTTGCTCTTTGTGCCACATCATCGTATGACTCAAGTGTGAATGGAGCGACACCCTCAGCATTGTGACAATTCGTACAATGGGAATATACGATGCAAGCTACATCATCAGCCCAAGTATAATTGGTCTGAGAAAACAAAGAAAGCGAAGTTGTCAAACTGAATGCCAAAACGGCGACTAGAATTCTGCACATTTGCAAGTAATTTTTAATACATAAATTTACTGATAATGAGGATATATCGTTGTGAATATCATTATCAATACCTAATAATTATGCAAATTTGCGCTAAAATGACATTGAAATGAAATGTGTTTGTCGATTAGTCCCAGTTCTACTTCTAATTGGTGGTTTTTTAACATCTGTTCAAGCCCAAAAGCCTAAAATTCTTAATTCTTCTGAAATCTACGCCAAGCTGGAGAAACTGAATTTTCTTGGTTCTGCACTTTACATAGCAGCACACCCAGATGATGAAAATACAAGGTTGATTTCATATCTATCCAATGATGTTAAAGCTCGAACGGCTTATTTGTCTTTGACCAGAGGAGATGGAGGTCAGAATTTAATTGGAACGGAAATCCAGGAACTCCTTGGTGTACTGAGAACACAAGAGTTGTTAATGGCGAGATCCATTGATGGTGGTGAACAGTTTTTCAGTAGAGCCATTGATTTTGGATATAGTAAGAACCCAAAAGAAACATTGGAAATTTGGAATAGAGAAGAAGTACTTGGAGATGTCGTCCGTATCATCAGAAAATTCAAACCTGATATCGTTGTCAATAGATTTAGCCATGATACATCCAGAAGAACACATGGACATCACACGTCTTCAGCCATACTATCATTTGAAGCATTTGATCTTGTCAATGATCCCAATCAATACCCTGATCAATTAAATGATGTGAGCACCTGGCAACCTTCAAGATTGTTCTTTAATACCTCTTGGTGGTTTTACGGAAGTCGTGAAAATTTCGCGAATGCGGACAAGAGCAGAATGATGTCCGTCGATATAGGTGCCTATTATCCGATGATCGGAAAATCAAATACGGAAATTGCTGCTGAAGCAAGAAGTATGCACAGATGCCAAGGCTTTGGTTCTTCAGGATCAAGAGGCGCTTACACCGAATATCTGGAATTGCTAAAAGGGGAAATGCCCGAAGGCAAAACCGATTTATTCGAGGGCATCAATACAACATGGTCGAGAGTTGAAGGTGGAGATAAAATACAAGGCTTGCTCGACAATATCCTCATGAAATTTGATTTTAGAGATCCTTCAAAGTCGGTTCCAAATTTGATCGGCTTATACAAAAATATTGAAAAGATCAATGACGAACATTGGAAAGAAATTAAACTAGCAGAACTTCGTGACATCATTTCGGCTTGTGCGGGTTTATATTTAGAAGCAAGCGCAGACAGCCATAGAGTTACCCATGGTGATTCTTTAGAAATTACCATTGAAGCAATCAACAGAAGCGATGTGCCTATGACTTTTTCCTCTTACAGTTTGGGGCAATTGACGAATCTCACAATGGTCGGCGATACATTGAACAATAATGAACCCATTGAATTATACAGGAACATCAAAGTCGGTGGAAGAATAGCCAATTCTGGCCACTATTGGCTCAAAGAACAAGGAGACATGGGTATGTTCAAAGCTGATAAAGATATGATTGGATTGCCTGAGACGCCTCGTTCATACAAGGTCAATTTTGAAATCGAAATGATGGGCGCAAGTATTGAATTCGAAAGAGACTTGGTCTATCGATTTACGGATCCTTCGTTTGGTGAAAGATACAGACCATTTGAAGTGATCGATCCTGTTTTTGTTTCCATTGAAGAAGATGTGATTATTTTTCCTAGTGAAGAAGGTAAAGATATAGAAGTCATGGTGACGGCTGCTACCAAAAATGTCTCTGGAGATTTGAGCATTGATGCACCCAATGGTTGGTCCATTGAGCCAGCAAGTATACCATTTGATATTGAAAACAAAAATGGAATTTTTAAAACCAGTTTCAAAGTAACGCCACCAAACAATCAATCTACCGGTTACCTGTATCCGAAAGCTAAATTCAATGGAAAGACTTATGGAAATGAGATGGTAGAAATTGAATACGAACACATCCCGTTTCAAACGGTGGCGAAGCAAGAAAAAGCTAAAATCGCTAGAATCGAGATTGAGAAGGCCGGAAGCAATATTGCTTACCTGATGGGTGCAGGAGACAAAGTGCCGGAATGTTTGAGGTATATTGGTTATAATGTAGAAGAAATAGAAGTGCAAAATGCGCAACCCGAAGTTCTCAAGAAGTATGATGCATTAGTGCTGGGTGTTAGAGCATTGAATACTTTGGAAGACATCGGTGTGTATCGGGACAATATCATGAGCTATGTTGAAAGCGGAGGCAATGTAGTTGTGCAATACAACACAACCAGAAGACTGAAAGATCAGAACTTTGCTCCTTATGAAATTTCACTTTCAAGATTCAGAGTTTCACAAGAAGAAGCAGAAATCAGGATCCTTGATGCTGATCATCCTATTCTAAATTCTCCCAATAAAATCACAGAAGCGGACTTTGAAAATTGGATACAAGAACGTGGATTGTACTTCCCTGAAACTTGGGATGAAAAGTATGCTGCGATCTTGTCATCGAACGATCCAAATGAAGACCCTGGCGATGGTGGATTGCTAGTAGCGGATTATGGAGAAGGACATTTTATATACACCAGTTATTCTTGGTTCAGACAATTGCCGGCAGGTGTGCCTGGAGCATATCGATTATTTACAAATTTGGTAAGTTACGGAGTTGATGCAAAGTAAGAAGACATACATTCTTCTTTTATTGGTCAATGGTATTTACATTTTGTTGTTTTACCTCATCATGAAATCGGTGGGAGTATGAGTTGGCAAGATTGGTTCATTCTTGTCACCACCTTGAGTTGCATTGTAGGTTATGGTACATGGGTGACAATGAAAAGAAGAGACCTTGACTCAATTCTCGTTGGTGGTCGTGAAGCAAAATGGTGGACCGTTGGTCTGTCAGTAATGGCTACCCAAGCGAGTGCCATCACTTTTCTTTCTACACCCGGCCAAGCTTTTCATGATGGAATGGGATTTGTCCAATTTTATTTTGGTCTTCCTATTGCGATGGTTGTGATATGTTTATTTTTTATCCCCATCTACTCCCGTCTGAAAGTTTACACTGCATACGAATATCTTGAAACCAGATTTGATTATAAGACAAGATTGCTTACTGCCTTTCTTTTTCTCATCCAAAGAGGATTGGCTGCAGGAATAACCATTTATGCACCAGCAATCGTATTATCAACTGTACTCGGTTGGAACCTTCGGCTGCTTATTATACTCATAGGAGTATTGGTGATACTTTACACCATGACCGGAGGAAGTAAGGCTGTGAATGTCACCCAGAAATACCAGATGGCCATCATCTTTCTAGGTATGTTCATTGCCTTTTACATCATACTTGACAAGTTGCCAGAGGGCATTGGTTTGATCGATGGCTTGCATATTGCAGCCGCAGGAGATAAGATGAATGTCTTGGATTTCTCTTTTGACTTGAGTAATAAATACACGGTATGGTCAGGACTGATTGGAGGATCATTTCTAGCACTCTCCTATTTTGGAACGGATCAATCTCAAGTGCAACGTTATTTAACAGGCAAGAATGCACGTGAGAGCCAGTTGGGTTTGGTATTCAATGGATTTGTAAAGGTCCCAATGCAATTTTTCATTTTACTCACAGGTGTAATGGTGTTTGTCTTTTATCAATTCAATGCCGCTCCCATTCACTTTAATAAGTCCACCCTTGCAGATTTAAAGTCTTCGCCTGAAGGGAAAGAAGTACTTTTAATGGAATCTGAGTTGAAGAGATTGCATCAAACAAAACAAACATTTCTTCTCAATTTTGACAGAGACAATGTCGATGAAAAAAGCAAACTCAATCAAATCATCAAGCAAGAAAAGCAACTTAGAGATAAATCTAAAGCGTTGATTTCACAAGCGTTGCCCGATGCAGAGGTCAATGATAAGGATTATGTTTTTATAAACTTTATTCTTGAGAATTTCCCAAAAGGATTGATCGGATTGTTATTGGCAGTGTTCTTTTCTGCAGCCATGTCATCTACTGCCTCAGAGCTGAATGCTTTATCTTCGACGACTTTGGTGGATATGTATAAAAGGAAAATTCAGCCTTATGGTTCTGAAACTCATTATGTGAATATGTCGAGATTGTTTACTCTCTTTTGGGGTATTGTAGCAATATTGTTTGCCTGTTATGGTACTTTATTTGAAAACTTGATTCAGTTTGTAAACATCATTGGTTCGATTTTTTATGGGACCATACTTGGAATATTCTTGGTCGCTTTCTTCTTCAAATCCATCCGCTCTCTTTCAATTTTTATTGCGGCGATCATTTCGGAGATTTCGATTATTTGCATTTGGTACTTTGATCTGCTAGATAGTATTTCATACTTATGGCTCAACTTAATTGGAGCGGTGTTAACCATCGCCTTTGCATTTATTGTACAAATGCTGATTCAAGATAAAGAATAAGAGATCAGAAGTTTAATTGCCATTGGCAGGTATGAGGCTTCCATGGCTCAAGGCTCCTTTAAAACAGCAGCTAGCAAATAAATAAAAACCATGAAGGCTGTAAAGGATAAAAGAAAAGGTGATCTTCCTTAATCCAAAAATTTAGGGCAAAAAAAATCCCTCACCACAAAGTGATGAGGGACAACAATTTTTAAACTTTATGTCTTATCTAATAAAGATATTCACATCATTTGAAGTTGCAGCTCCAGGTTCAAGAGAAATCAAGATCTTGTTTGGTGCAATACCTTTTGTTTCAAGATATTTCTTGCAGGCATAAACTCTTCTTTGAGCCATAACATTGCTCGCTGATGAATTTGCGTCAAACTTTGTTCTTAACAGAACGAAACCTTTTGAAGCTGATTTGGTCTTTTCAACAACGCTTGCCAATACGCCGGCACCATTGTTTGGTAAAGTGATCTTTGAATCATCAAATGTCACTTTGAAATCACCTGTTTTCTCAACAGCACCGCTGCTAACCTCAGCAATAACTGGGTCTACAGTCGCTTGTCGCTTCAAATTTGCTGGTGCCTGTACGTATCCTGTCATGTAGTCAGGTCTTTCTCTAACTTCAGACTGGATATTGCCAGAACCATCTAGCATAACCTCTGTAGGTACTCCATTTATAAGGATTACCTTCTTTTCGGCACTCTGCGCGAAAGTTAACGAACTCGTTAACATAAATGCACCGGCCAGGATGATTTGAAAAATATTTTTCATGGGATACAATTTTATTCTTTCAAATTAAGTCTTTGCTGGTCAATTTGTCAAGCCCCTGCCCTCTTTATGAATCTTTCCATCTGCATTCAGACCTTGACTAATCTTGTCCAACACACCATTTATGAACTCTTTACTCTTCGGTGTGCTGTATTTTTTTGAGACCTCCACATATTCGTTTATGGTCACTTTTTCGGGGATTGTTTTGCAATGAAGCATCTCTGTAACCCCCATTTTTAAAAGGATCATGTCTAATACTGCAACTCTTTCATTGTCCCAATTTTTTATAACTGGGCTTATGATTTCTATCAACTCTTCATCTGATCCAGCAGTTTTCTCGAGTAGTAACTCTCCAAACTCCTTAGTTGTTTCATCATCCGGAAAAAAGGTTTCAAAAAATCCACCATCCTGGGGCAAGGCTTTAATATATTTCTTAAATGAGCCTATTACCAAGGATTTGTCATCTTGCCAATTGAACATCTTTTCTTCGAGCATTTCGTTGAATAACTCGTTGTTTCTGCACAATCGGTACAATTCAAGGATGATTTCTACATAATCCTCGTGAGTACATTCTTTCAGTAAGAAAGCTTCATACGCTTCGGTCTTACTAAATTCGTCATAAATCTTGGATAAATATTCAGTGTTTACCCTAGATTCGAAACCATCATCGGCGAACTTCTTGGCCAACTTCTTATCCTGAACGATACTTTGTATCAATTCATTCTCCAACAATTTTGGAGTAAATGCCTTGTCTATATCCTTAGGGAGGTGTTTGGTTTTGCGTTTTTCACCGTCTGGTACAGACAGTTTGCAAATTTCCACCACACTGTAGATGTTTAGCAAAAGTAGGTCGTAACTCATTTGGACCCACTCTTTATAGGTCTTTATGATGCTGTTCTTATCTAACTGCTCATCTCTATTCAGAGCATACAATAATTGCATCACTTTGACACGTATGCTTCTTCTGCTTAACATAAAAACTTGTCAAATAACTAAATTAACTAATATCTTGCAAACTTAGTTATACTTCGGTTATAAACGAAACAATTTATTGATATAATAATTTCTTTAAACCACTACATCGGCAATTTGTCAAATCCTGGAAATTTCGATTTGTGCCACTTGTTCACAATCTTCCCTCCTTTCATCTGAACGATCCCAGGATTGGATCTTACAATCGTCTTTAATACAATGTCGTCTGAGGTCAAAAACGTTGCACCCGACTGTATTTTTTCTTCAAGTTGAGCGAGCATTTCTGGATCTGCACCACCTGCGACAATGTAGGTTTTCATTCCTTTTTCTTTTGCCTTTGCGGCCAATGGGCTCACGATCTCTTTAAAATCATTGATCTGATCTGAATCAAAATCATGCTGAACAGATTTAACAGTTTTTTCTTCGAGCCTCTCAAAATTTCTAACAATTGATTCTTCACCTTTGTCATTGGTCAATGTATCTATCGTAAAAATCGAATCTTGAACTACATTTGAAACCGTTTTTGCATCAGCGTACAGCTTGTGTGCTATGATTAAAAATGCATTGTTCGCATCATCCAGAATGATATCCGTTTGATCTTCTCCTTGCAAGGAAGTGAATTCCATTTCTCCAATTTTTGAAAGCTCAAGCGCAGGTTTAGAACTGACCTGATCGATTACTTCCCATTCTTCTTTTGGATATGACTTCCATTCTTTCATGTATACTGCATTTGAAAGTTCAACCACCTTTCCGGAGGCTCTATTTTTCAATTTAAATGCAATAACTTGTATACTTCCTTGCGCATCCAACTCTGCCTTCCTTTGTGCTTTCACATCGGTTCCAACTTTGAAGGGTCTAAAATCCGCATGTGGGATATCCCATTTAAAGTTAGACAGACAATAGATTAACAATCCTATCGCTGTAACGGTCAAAGCAATCGTTCGCGTCCTCGGACTGAATAATTGATGCATTTTTTTGTGTTTAAGCACAAAATAAAGGGCAGGTAACATCAAGAAACAATCTTTGATAAATGAGACCTTGGGCTTCAATTTGATGAAATCTCCAAAGCAACCGCAATCCTTTACCTTCATATTGTTTTCATTGAATGCTCCCCATTTGGAAAATTCAAAAAAGTTGACTCCTTCTCCAACATATCCTGTCAAATACGTGAAACCCGTTAAAAAGGTGAAGAAAGCCAACAAAATGAAGAATATCCATGATGTCAATTTTGGGAATGCTCCAAGAATGAGCGCCAAGCCCAACACAATTTCGAGAATAATCATCCCCACAGAAAAATAGATGGAGACACT
>JAHDDD010000121.1 GCA_020629535.1 Saprospiraceae bacterium | reverse complement strand
ATTTGTAAAATTCCAAATTCAAAAATTTCTGTTCTAAGTGCATTTGTGTCAATTTGTATATCATCTTCATTAATAATGTCATGTTGGAAATCTATTTTAATCAGATGTTCATCGTATTCATATTCGTGTATTTGACTAACGGATAGATATTTTGAAACTCTACTATCTCCTGGAATACCTTCAATACATATATATCTTGATTTATTCTCATATTCTACAAGATATACATCGCTGATGACTATATTACTATTAGTGCAACAATTTAGTCTTTCAATCTGACAACTAAATACGTTAAGCAAAAGGCATATTATTAGTAATTTTTTCATTCAGTTTTTTAATGAGCGGTAACTTATTTATGTATGTTTCGTACACGAAAGAAGCGAAAAGTGGCATACTAAAACGCTAGCTATTTGGATGCAACAAGAAATTCGAAAAGAAGAAAGTACTTTGCGTGTCAATCATCATACCTAGTGTTATATTCAGTTTTCCATTCGATAAAACATAGTTTTGTCTTCCTTTCTGACTAAAATTATTTCTTCTGAGATATTATCAATTGTTCCAACGTTTAATAATGTTTCTACATGCTTAAAACTTTTGTTCCAAAACAGGACATCATCCATTATTTGAATGGAGAAGTAATTTCCATTGTCATAAAATTGAATGTCTTTAATCATAAAGTCGTCATACCCGATCAGGTATTCTTCGTTATCTAATTCTATTACTTTTGCTTCAATAGTTTCGGTTTTTGTTGTGGTTTTTGAGTTATTTACTGTTGTTACTTCTTTTGTCAATTGTAATTTATCCAAATACTTTTTAGGGATAAGTTCTTTTCTTTCACAATTTGGAAGATTAAATGTGACGTACTTTCCTTTAAAAGCGCCACATACTAAATAGGAAGAATCTGGTGATATTTTAGCTTTATTGACATCTAAGCACACTGGGTCAATTCTTCCATCTATGAAATTAGATTTGTAATCTTTTATGTACGTTGGATGCGCCCATAAGACCTTTGCACTTTCTTTATTTAAATCAAACAGGTATGATTTTGTGCCATTGAAATAGAAATAGAAGTATTCACTTTTTGGAGAACAAATTGAAGAGGACCCTGGAATTTTTTTGTTTTCATATTTAATTATTGGCGTACCCGTCAAATCCGTTACATGGATACTTTTATAGTGATTTATAAATACGATTTTACCATGACTGAAATTTACTTCTTTTGGAACACTTGAAAATTCTATTTCCCTTACATACTGATAATTGTCATTATAAATAAATAGGACATTATGGATATAGAGATAAAATTCATCATTCTCTACTTCGTAAAACAAACCTATCAATGTGCTTTCAGATTTATGTGTTGGGTTCCGTTTATTGATTAAACTATTTATTTCTAGTTTTTTCACTTTAAGACGATCGTCAATTATATAATTTTCAATAAAAAATAAGTTTTTCGACTCAATCATTCCAATCTGAATTTTATGTCCTGCTTTTCCTTTTAGTTCAGGAAAATCATCAAGATTAAATTCTTTTACAATCTCTCCTTTGAAATTGATAATATAGAAAAAGTCTTCTGGAGCATTAATTAAGATAAGTTCCTTCTCTTGTAGAATTGAAAAATTATTTGAATGATGACTTTTAAAATTTAAGGATAATATTTCGGTATAAGTTCTACCAATAAAGGAAAGGCTGGACTTGTTTTGTGTTATTTTTAATTGAAACAATCTAAATACATCCAAATCTAAGTCAATCAACTTTTTAACTTTCTGTCTCAAATCTCTTGAATGCCCTAAATACCTGAAATTGTTTGTTTCCGTTAGAGTTCTTCCAAAATGTTGATTAATTTTTTTATATAATTCTTTAGCCTCAGGGATTCGATTTCTATAAACCAGAATATCTGCATAAACCTGCATAAATTCGGATTCTTTATTCTTCAAGATGTATTCAAAGTTTGCAGCATTTTCAAGTGCGACGACTATTTTTTCTAGATAGCTTATTACTTCTTCAGGTAAATGGTTGTCGCCTATTATTGGAAATGAATTTTGTTGATTTGGCAATTTAATGACAAATCTAAAATGGGGTGTTCTTTGCAGTTGTTGATAGTACCATTTCTCAAACTTAGGAATCATCAAATATGGATTGAAGGATATCCTTTGCTGTTCATTGATATGTATTCTAATCTGCTTTGAAAACTCGCCACTTTTCAACTTTAAACAACTATCCTTTTTTACAAATTTGTAATCCGTCTTTTCGAGAAAATTATTTAAATACTTTTGAGTATATAACTCCTCTATTGATTTTGATTTTATTGGCATTCTTTTTTTTATAGAATATAACTACTTAATATACGACCGTAACGTCACCAGTCAAAATTTCGATTTTTTTATCAAAAAATTGGATTTCTGCCTGCCAGACATATACTCCCGGTCTTGTCAATTCACCATTGATAGTTCCATCCCAGAAGCCAGCTTGGTCTCCCAAAGAAAAATTGGTTCTCTCAAACAGCAGACTACCCCATCGATTGTAAATTTTAAATGAAATTACCTCTCCTGGATCAGGACTTTTAAAATCAAACAAATCATTATTTCCATCTCCATCAGGAGAAAAAACATTGGGCACATACACCCTTCTCGATTCATCAACCAATAGTTCAATCAATGCAGAATCTTGACAATATTCATTCTCGACATGAATCACATATTCAATATCATTCAACGGTGTCGCAATTGGATCAGGACATATCAAACAAGAGAGTGAATTGCCCGATTCATCAGTCCAACTAATATTCAGAGAATCACCTTCATTGGTTATAATCGGCTCTAATCGAATACTTTCACTTTGATGAATAGATACATTGCCATTCGGAAAATCCACTGAAATTTGTGCGGCCTCCTCAATGTAATAAATCAAACTTGCCGTATCACACCCATCCAATATCAATACCTCATAAGTCCCAGCTTGGGTCACTACCAATTCACTTTGCGTTGTACCGTCTTGCCATAGATGAGAATCTCCGTAAAAGGACGCGTCAAGCACTAGATCAACTCCTTCACAAAGGAAAGTGTCAATCTCCATTGAACTGCCTTCTACTCCTCGCACAACGAATGTTGTACTGTCAGGGAAAGAAACCGTTCTCGGATCGTCTGAAGAACGAAGAGGACCAAGGCCTTGATGCAAATTTTTGAGACCGGCCTTTATTCTCATGACTCCAGGCGGAATATCAGCAACTTCAACCAACACATCAATGGTATCTACGCCTTCGTGGAGTAAAATTTTTTCCAACTGCAAAATATTTGGAACCAATCCTGAAGCCAGTTCACTTTCATAAGGATTGTTGATGATTTCAACAAATGAAAAACCCGGAGGAAACGTATCAGCAAGCATCACATCAAATCTTTCTTCACCAGAATCATTTTCCAAAATGTAACGGAAGATTACTTCACTGCAACCAAATATCGTATCTGGCTCAACCAACAAACCCAGCTCTATGGTGTAAGGACAAGTAGCAGAAACCACATCATATCCAACATACAACTCAGCACAACCACTTTCTGCGGTCAAGCTAAAAAGACCTGTTTCTGTCACATCGATGGTTTGTGAAGATGCGCCATTGTTCCACAACAAGTTGTTGCCGTATTCACTGGCATCCAAGGTTACGTAACTACCATGACAAATAAAAGTATAGAAGTCTATACTGTCTTCTTCAAATCGATTCACTTCCATGAATGTGCTGTCTTCCACTGCAGGAGTCAATGGGTCACCGGATAAGACAATATCTCCAAATTCAGAAGGGACATTGGCAAGCAACACTTGACTCTTATAAATACTCTTTGGAATATCGTCAACATACGCATTGATCGTATACGCTTGTATTCCAGTGGGAATATTTAGGTTTTCGATTCGTAAAATATTTTCGGGAGTTGAATCATCTAACATTCCACCAAAAGGAATTATATCATTGTCTGTGAATGAATATCCAGCGGGGAGTTCATGAACCAATGTCACATTACTGATTAAGCCACCTGTTTGATTTGCAAAGCTATATTCAAACTCAAGATCACTGCAAGGCAATGTAGTAGGAGGAAAAATTTGGCTGGTCATTTCCAATGAAAATGGACAGGCTGCCATATCAGTGATTCGCAACAGTCCGGAGGTAGAGATGAGTCTTGTCTCACCAGTCAATTGATCGATTTCAAAAAGACCTGCGATGTTTCCAAAAAGTGCAGTTCCGTAACCATAGAGATTACCAAATGCATCAAAATACAAGCCATAAATATCATGCTCATTAAAGATGGGTGCCTTGATATTAATAGCAGTAGAACCAAAGTCTTGAGTGAAGATACTTTTTGAGCTTCTATCGTATCCAAACAATGTTGAACTAACGGGATGGAAGCATATGTCTGAAGTACTGGTGTTATTTGTAAATGAAATTTCCTGGGCTGCAAAATTATCATCTGTGAGGTCAATTATAAACAACTTGCGGTCTACTCCACCCGTTGATCCAATCACTACAAAATTTCTACCGTTCGGAAGTACGTCTCCTGCCTCATAGATTAATGCCGGATCAAGGTTTGGAGAACCAATATTCTGCACATTCCCCAAAGCGTCAATGGTAAATAATTGAAGTGTGGTTGGGTGGAGACCATAGAGCAGTCTATCTGTATTTCTGTAGCCCATCGCGTGAATTTCCTCTCCTATATTTTCTCTTATAATGGATGTATCTATGGTATTATTGGCATTGACCGTCAACTCCAAAAGTTCGTTATCATCTTGAGAGATAACCCAGACTTGACCTTCACAATTGAATGGGCTTTGGCAGTGGCAACACATGGCCCATCCAAGAAAAATTGATATGGCAAAAAATCGAACCACTGACTGCAAATAATTTCGATTTAAGATTTACAATTTAATATACGATTTAAAAATGCCGAAATGCATCCAAAAGTTAAATTTTAAATTTTTCGATACGAAAATCAGAAAGTTGGAAACTAGAATAGATCCACTTGTTGTTGTTAATAATGAATTTATTACTTTTCGAAAGAATCGAAAATTCAAAAATGCTGACATGATCGAAATACTGACATGGACCTCTATCATAGCTGGAGGCATACTTATCTTACTTCTAATTTTGTCTATCGTCGGAGGATTGGATTTGGACGTTGATGTCGGATCCACCGAGATAGATGCAGATGGCGGAGGGCTTGGAGTCGTGAAAGGCTTTCTCACCTTTATTTCCGTTAGTTCCTGGATTATTAAAGTATTGGTAGCTGCTGAAAAGCACCTTGGAGTAGCTCTGGGTATTGGCATCTTTTCAGGTCTTTTGGCCTTGTTCATACTCAATTATATTTTCCGCTTGCTATTGCAAAATGAAGCAAATGTGAACTGGTCAATGTCGGATGCATTGTTTGAAAAAGGGGAAGTATATCTGAAAATTCCAGCTTCAAACGGAAATGGAATTGTAAACATAAACATCAAAGGTGTTACCCGTGAGCTAAAAGCGCTGTCGGTGAACAACGAAGAAATAAAAACAGGCGAATCAATTGTTGTGGTTGAAATTGAAGGAGAGTATGTGAAAGTTCGTCCTGCATAATTCAGAAACTAAAAACTCAATTTATATGCCAGGTCAAATCTTAATTGCTGTAGGTTTCATTGTATTTGTTATCCTATTGTTGGTTATATTTTTCATCAGTCGTTACAGACGATGTCCTTCCGACAAAATTCTTGTCGTATATGGTAAAACGTCAGGAGACCAGTCTGCCAAATGTTATGCTGGAGGCGCTGCATTTGTGTGGCCGGTCATTCAGGATTACCGCTATCTTGATCTCACACCGATCAGCATAGATGTAAACTTGCAAGATGCACTTTCAAAACAAAACATACGTGTATCCGTTCCTGCCCAATTTACAGTTGGTGTCAGCAACAAACCACATCTTATGCTTGCGGCTGCAGAGAGACTGTTGGGCCTTGAGCGACAAAATATAAGAGCACTTGCTCACGATATTATTATGGGACAAATGCGTCTTGTGATCGCAAACATGGACATTGAAGAGCTGAATACCGACAGAGACAAATTTGTCGAGTCTGTATATATGAATGTTGGAAATGAATTGCACAAAATAGGCCTCGAACTGATCAATGTGAATGTCACCGATATCCAAGATGAATCTGGATATATCCAAGCATTAGGTAAAGAGGCTGCAGCGAAAGCAATCAACGATGCCATAGTAAAAGTGGCAAACGAAGAAAGAATAGGTGCCATCGGTCAATCTGAAGCGCAACAAGATCAAAGAGTAAAAGTGGCAGATGCAAATTCTCGGGCAGAGATAGGAGAAGCCGAAGCAACTCAACAACAAAGAATCAAAGTAGCAGACGCTAACTCAAAAGCTGAAATCGGAGAAGCCGAAGCAACTCAACTCCAAAGGATCAGCGTCGCTGACGCAAACTCAAAAGCAGAAGTAGGTGAAGCAGAAGCCAAAGCTTTGGCGACCGAAGGGAAAAATACAGCCAGTATAAAAATCGCCAATTCTAATGCTGCGAGAGATATTGAAGTGGCAGAGGCAGAAAGAAAAGCCACTGCTGCCAGAAAAGTTGCCGCAGCCAAAGCACTTCAAGAAGCATACATCGCCGAACAGGCAGCTGAAACGGCAAGAGCTCAAAAAGAATTGGCTAAGAAACAAGCAGATGAAGTAGTTGATGCAGATATCGAAAAACAAAAAGCCGTGATTGCAGCCCAAGCTGAAGCAGAACGTCAAAGAGAAATTGCCAAAGGTGAAGCTGATGCAATTCTTGCAAAGTATTTAGCTCAGGCGAAAGGTCAGGAGGCACTGCTTACCAAACAAGCGGAAGGTTTTAACAAACTCGTAGACGCTGCCAATGGTGATCCCCAAAGTGCCATTGGTTACCTACTGATTGATAAGTTGACTGAACTTGCACAAATTCAAACGGGAGCCATCAAAGACCTTGAAATAGAAAAGGTAGTTGTCTACGACAACGGAAGTGGACAAGGTGTAACGAATTTTGTTCAAGGCCTATATGGTATGATGCCTCAATTGAGTGACTTCCTAGAACAAAGTGGAATGTCTCTGCCAGAAGCATTGGTGCAAAAAAGCAAAGAAGAAATAAATGGAAAAGTAGATAACAACAAAGAAGATTCTACAAATAAAACAGCATTATGATGCTGATCAATTCCTTGGTGGGGCGTGTATGCGCCCAACCCTTTTAAATTTACAATTTGACTAATTTGATCTTATACTTACCATAACATGAGCACACACAAACTGGAAAAATTAAAAGAATTAAGAGACATCGGCGAACTTTCAAATGAGCAATTCGAAATAGAAAAGAGGAAACTTCTAAACGATAGAGGCGAATTCAATGTTGATGATTCTACTTTCGGCATGAACGTTCCAGATTACGCCATGTTATTACATCTTAGTCAATTTGCATCTTTTATGATTCCATTTGCAGGTGTCGTAATTCCTGTCATTTTATGGATTAGAGGAAAAGAAAATCATCCTGTCATTGACGAACACGGACGAAATGTTTTGAATTGGATCATTACTTCCTATATCATGTTTGCCGTTTGTGGAGCACTTATGTTTTTTCTGATTGGCTTTGTATTGATCTTGATACCAATCATTTTGAGTGTCGTATTTCCTATCATGGGAGCGGTTAAATCTAGAGATGGAATTGTGTGGAGATATCCGTTTAGTTTTAATTTTTTCTAGTCTAAAAGAAAAGCTTGCATTTTAAATAAAAGTAAATTTCTGATAATCATTTCTTTTGGCTAACTTGAAGTTAGGTATTATTTCTCCTATTGCCATTTTTAACCCTTAAAGCAATTTTATGTATACCGCTGACTTCCATTTTAAACCCAACATTCTTCCACTCGTCAACAAATACCCACCACTTATACTTTCAAGACTGATCTTTTTTTCAAGAGCATAATTTTTTGAATAACTTCAAATTCCTGAAGGAATGATTTTATTTAAAAAGATTACTTTCATAAACATGAGAGTCATTGGCTTTTGTATTTGTTTCACAATTGTGAATCAAGCCAATACTCAAATCTGGAGTGATCAAATTTTTCTTGACACCATCCACACTTTGATGAAAGAAAAGCAATATGATTGTTATTTCAAAATTGTCAAAGATCAAAGCAAGGCATTGGCTAAAAATGGCAACATCGAAAAATTCAATGACTTGGATAGTTTATTTAGGCTAGATGATTTGCTCAAAATAGGAATAGACAAATCCACACTTCGAGAAGCCTATATGTTTCGAGGATGGATGCACAGAAAATACCTCGCAGATCTAAATGGTGCTCTAGAATATTACCTAATTGCGCATCAACTGCTCGACCCTAGACTCAAAGGAGATAGAACAACATGGACCATCGAAAATTCAACCGGTGTCATATACACCCAACTTGGCGACTATGATAAAGCTGAATACTTTTTCAAGAAGACAGAGAAATACCTGAAAGCCACGAAAGACTCTTCCAAACTCTCTCGCCTGTATACAAACATGGGCAGAAGTTATAGTAGCCAATACAAAAGAGACAAAGCAATTGAATCCTTTGAAAGAGGACTTGCATTGACTAATTCTAATGTAAGCAAAGTG
The DNA here is from genome assembly GCA_020629535.1 of Saprospiraceae bacterium. Taxonomy (GTDB): domain Bacteria; phylum Bacteroidota; class Bacteroidia; order Chitinophagales; family Saprospiraceae; genus JAHDBF01. The sequence continues at coordinate 2,495 of JAHDDD010000121.1, read as the reverse complement.
GCCAATCGATTAAACCTGTTTGAACTATATATTGAAATGGGTGACAAAATCAAAGCAGCAGAAATTCTAAACACTTTGAATCTAAATAAATCAGATGAATTGCAAAATAGACAATACCATTTTCTGCGACTGAAAGGAGCATACTACGGCTTGTTGAAAGAGTATGAAAAGGCAACCAAATATCTGAAGGAAAGCATTGATATAAAAAAGAATGAAATCGTAGCCTCAGCGGACAGGCTACTGGCAAAAGACTACAATCTTTTAGCGGAAATTTACTTGCAATCCGGTCAATTTGATCTTGCAGAAAAATCTGTTCAGAAAGGACTTCATGCGCTTGCTCCTTCTGTTGATACCACCAATGTTTTTTTGACCTCAAAATCTCACTTATATCCAGAGAACACATTCATGGAATTGTTGACTACCAAAGCTGACATTATTATTACATCAAATGATAAATCTCGATATTGGTTAGCTTCAGAATCTTTAGAATTTGCGATGCATGTAGCAGATTTGCTTCGCAATCCTTATGTATCTGAATCTTCCAATCTTATTAACATACAGGCAAACCGTGAACTTATCAACAAAGCCATCGAACTTGAATTTCTAAAACAAAACTCAAATGATCCAGACTACTCTCTAAACAATGTCAAAAGGTATTTCAAAGAATCAAAAAACAACTATCTCGAAGATCAAATTCAAAGAAAAGATCAAATTGCAAATCTTGAAGAAAAAGAAAGATATGAGGCCGAAATGTTGATGGATTCCATCACCCATTGGAACAATCTCAAACAGGTGAATTCTTCTCTTGATAAAATTGATTCCATCGACATTCTGATTACTCAATCACAAACGAGACTCGCCCAACTATTACCAAAGCTATTTATTACAGACTTTGCTGAGAATGTTTTGATCCCAAACTCCATTGAATATGTATTAACCAATAACAATTTATTCTGTCTTGCTAACATTGACAATAAATCACATTTTCGAAAAATGGGAAGCTCCGAAACTTTGAGCCAATTGGTCAATAAGCAGCGTGAATACATTCTTACTCAGATTGATGAAAAGGAATTACTTAAAATAGGCAAGGAACTATATTATCTTCTAATCCCGAAGGACTTTGTTTTACCTACATCAATTCGTTTCATACCAGACGATATACTTCATTTCTTAAATTTTGAATTACTTTCAAAAGATGGGAAAGAGTATCTACTTCAAAATCATGTTGTCAGTTACTCAAATCAAAATAGACTCCAATTAAAAAATCCAGAAGCATCCCGTCAAGAAATCTTTTGTCTTGCACCATCATATAAGAATACCGTTAGCTCAGCCTCGGCTGAATTGATTCGGGGTGAATTATATGGTCTTGAGCACAATGATGATGAAATAGAGAAAATACTGTCCATTTGGGAAGGTGACAATGAAACTTTTAAAAGCAAAGATGACATATTCGAAAAGATACATGAGAGCAGCATATTTCATTTTGCTGGTCATGCTATCGTTGAAGAATCTTCGGCATTTTTGGCCTTAGATGACGCAGACAAATTAGATTCCAAATTATTCACACACGAAATAGAAGCCCAAAATTTGAACTGTGACCTAGTATGTTTAAGCGCCTGTGAAACTGGTCTTGGGAAAATAGAAACAGGAGAAGGCATTTTTAGTTTGACTCGTAGTTTCATCCAAGCGGGCGCGAAAGCCATCTGCTCTACCCTTTGGACAGTCAATGATGAATCAACCGCAAAGCTAATGCAGACTTTTCATCAAAATTTGAAAGAAGGATTGCCCAAGGATCAAGCCTTGAGACAAGCAAAATTAAGTTACATCCAACAGGCGCCACCCGAACAAAGACATCCATACTTTTGGGCTGGCTTCACTCTAACGGGTTCAACACATGCGTTAAATACCAAAAGCAATGTATATCCATATATAGCAGCCATCACCATTGGTTTGCTGTGCATTATTTTCTTAATCATTAAAATGAAAAGTACATGAGATACTTTATAGTTTTTTATCTAGTATTCGCAACAAATTTTTGTTTCGGACAGACTCTTGACACCCAGTGGTATGTGAAAAATTATAAAGGATGGGATAAGACTGCTTGGATACAAAATGTTGATGACAAATTTCTTCTTAAAAATGTTGCTGAACCAGCCTCAGGTGCGAGAAATGATATCTTTATCATTTTTGAAGATGGCTCCTACTACAATAACTATGGAACCAATCAATCCGAAACGTATCGAATCAATCAAAGCTATGATATAAAGGGAAGTAAAAAAATCAGGTACTTCTACTTTTCCAATGTATATGAAGATGATGATCCTGAAGAAAATGTCATAATAGATCCAACCAATGGTGGAAAAAAACCAACCATCCAGCCTATAGACAATTCGGGCAGTTTAGAGTTTAATCATACGCCAGTACCTAACAAGGACATTACAATGATCATTGATACCAGAGAAAGAGGATGTAAAGGAAGTCACTTTAGGCTTTGC
>JAHDDD010000120.1 GCA_020629535.1 Saprospiraceae bacterium | reverse complement strand
GCCAACTTGGCAAGTATAGATACAAGTGGTGGAGAAGTGACCGATGTCGCTGCAGCCACAGAAATATATTTAGAACTCTTCAACAAACTATTCATGGTAGGAGGACTCATCGGTCTTTTCCTTCTATTAATAAGCCCGCTCATCAAGCGATTGATGCACGGAATAAAGTAATTTTTAAAAAGAGTCAATTCATAAGATATGTCAGACATTCGCACAGAGTTTTTCGAAACCAAAATATTTGGACATCCAGCAGGACTGATGGTTCTGTTTTTCACAGAAATGTGGGAAAGATTTTCATTCTATGGAATGAGGGTTTTGCTTGTCAATTTCCTCACCATGGCTATCATAAGCTACAATCCTGGTTGGTCTTGGTCTGCTGAAAATGCAGGTGCACTTTTCGGTACCTATGCGGGTCTTTTATATCTGACACCTATTGTCGGTGGTCTGATAGCTGACAAATATTTAGGATATCGGCTTGCCGTTGTTTTAGGCTGTATCATTATGACCTTAGGGCACGCTTCTATGGCATTGGAAACAGAGTTATCTCTGTATATGGGACTTGCTCTGCTAGTAATAGGAACCGGATTCTTCAAGCCAAACATCACATCTATCATTTCAGAAATGTACAAGTACTTGCCCGAAAAAAAAGATGGTGCATACACTATTTTCTACATGGGTGTAAATGCTGGTGCCTTTTTCGGTATGATGCTTTGCGGATATCTTGCTGAAAGAATTGGTTGGAGTTGGGGTTTTGGACTGGCAGGAATTTTCATGTTATTAGGTACACTTCAATTTTGGTTAGCAAAACCTTTGTTTGGAGAAATTGGTGAAAGACCAAAACACACTGATGCAACCATTGACAATGATCTTAAAGACGAGGATGGTGGAAAAAGAAATCCATTTACTACTGTTGATAAAATTTTGATTGCTATCTGCTCAATCATTGGTTTTGGCTATCTCATCAACGACCCTATGTCAAAAATCGCTGGAATAAATCTATTCCCTTTTGAAATAGGCGGTCTTTCTGGACAATATGTAATGGTACTTATTGCACTTATTCTATTCGTATTCTTCCTAGTCGCTCCTCGTATTTCAAGATATGACAGAGTGGTAAGAGATCGTATGATTGCGTTCATAATATTTGCTTTCTTCACCGTCTTCTTTTGGATGTCCTTTGAGCAAGGTGCTTCATCTTTGATCATCTTTGCCAGAGACAATGTGAACAGAGTTATGACAGGTAATTCAGCAACCATTTTTAACATTGTAAATATCTTGCTGACTGTTATCCCATTACTTATCATATCATGGGTGCTTATCCTTCTTTGGAAAAATACTTTCAAAAAAATTCCAGGATCAAACATCGTTCTAATAGTTTGCTTTACTGCTATGTGGGGCATTGTTGGATGGATGTTAAACAGAGATTTGAACACAAACGCATACGAGGTAAGTTACCAAGCTATTGAGACCACCAACGATGAGGGCAAACTTGTTTTTACACCAGTCACCGAAGGCTATACTGTAAAAGGAAGCGATAAAATAGTTCAGAAAGTTGTTTCAATCTCTGAACCAATAACATTGCAGGTAGGAGATAACATAAACCTTCTTCCAAAAGACAATGAAAAAAGTACATTCGGTTTTCTTACTGATGAAAAACTTATAAATGCACGATCAATTGGTTCCGGTCTGGGAGAAGATAACGGTATTATTCCTGCTACGGTTCAATCAATGAAGTCGGGAGAAATAGAAATAACCGTTTCTTGGTTTAGTATTCTTAATTCATTTTTCATCATTGCTTTTGCTTCTTTCTTTTCAAAGTGGTGGGATAGCAAATACAATCCAAGTGCTGCCATCAAATATGGCTTAGGGCTTATCATCATGGGTATTGGCTTTGCACTATTGGCATTTGGTTCTTATGGAGTTGTTGAAGGTGTAAAGGTTTCCATGATTTGGCTTATTCTAGCCTACTTATTCCATACACTAGGTGAACTATGTCTATCCCCAGTTGGATTATCCTATGTTTCCAAATTGGTACCTGGAAGAATGATCGCATTTATGTTTGGTATGTGGTATCTGGCCATTGCCATTGGAAATAAATTAGCAGCTGTACTTGGAGGTCAAATTGAGAATATTACAGAAGAATATAGTTTATCTACATTCTTCCTCATTTTCACAATAGTTCCTGTTGTTGCGGGTCTGTTGGTTATGGCATTAAATCCATATCTCAAGAAACTTATGCATGGTGTACATTAAGATTGACGACAGTAAATGAAATAAACCGTCATAACACGTCTTAGTTTTTTATCTTTGTATACCAATCAGGATTTAATATTTCAGTCATGAGAAAATGTATGTTCGGCCTAGTCATGGCAATTTCCAGTCTTTGCTTTGGTCAGATTTCATTAAATATGGATTTGCTCTCAGAGTCTAATCCAAACATGCACAGTTATAATGATGTATGGGGCTACGTTGATGAGTATGGAAATGAATATGCCATCACGGCATCATACAATGATAGTGTAATATATTTCGTCGATGTAACAGATTGTAGTAACCCACAAATCGTGTTCAGTCAGGCTGTTCCAAACTCTCTCTGGAGAGATTTTAAAGTTTACGGAGATTATGCATATGTAGTTGCCGATGGTACGAATGATGGTCTTAGAATTTACAATTTGGCCGCACTCCCAGATGGACCAATTTGGTTGGAATCACATATTAACACTGATTTTGAAAGAGCCCATAACATTTACATTGATGAAGAAAATCATAGATTATATTGTATTGATACAGGTCATCCAACTTTTGGAAATCGAGATTTAATCATGTACGACCTTTTAAACAATCCAGCCAATCCAAGTTTACTCTACGCAGGTGATCTTGGTGGTGGGATTATTCATGATGCCAACGTAAAAAACAACATCATTTTTTCTTCACATTTTGGAGGCCATGAATTCAATGTTTGGGATGCAACAGATCCAAACAATATTACCCTCATTGAAAGCAAAAATGGTTTTGACGGTGCACATGCGTCGTGGAATGATGCAACAGAAGAATTTGCTTACCTGGCTCAAGAGAAAGCGAATATTCCTATGAAAGTTATCGATCTTGCCAATTTATACGACCCGAGCAATGATATGCAAGTAGTAAATTCTTTCTGGGACCCACTTGAAAGTGGAACTGGCTTAATTGCTCATAACCTTTATGTTAATAATGATTTCCTTTATGTTTCCCATTATGAAGATGGTGTAAAAGTATATGATATTTCAGATCGAGTAAATCCTCAAATTGCTGGTTATTTTGATTTGCATAACAATCAAAATGGATATGAAGGATTTAATGGAACTTGGGGTATTTATCCTTTTTTGCCATCAGGTTGTATTCTTGCATCTGGTGACGAAGGATTATCTATGCTTCAATTGTCGTCAGATATATCTGATACATGTACTCCTGTTCGTTGGTTAACAGGTCCAACACCTTTATCATTATATTCCGCATCAAACTATGTTTATTCTGACGGTCAAATTCCAGCGTGGGATGTAGTTACTTACCAAGCGGAAATAGCTGTTGAACTTCAACCTGGATTCGAGACGGGAGAAAAAGCTTGCTTCGAAGCTAAAATTGATCAATGCGTACCAAGTAACTGATCTGTTTTAAATACAAAAGTCTGTCATCCTTACATTTTCTTGATCCTATCCATTATTAAAAATGGAAGGAGAACCAGAAAGTACACCACAAACATCAGTAACAATACGACTCCTACGTAAATCGGCCATGGACCGAAATAATCTAGCAATGTCGAAGCATTAGGTTTTGACACCACATACCCATAATTCGACCCAATCAAAATATTTATCAAGTAGATAGCTACTACAAAAGCGAAACTCGCTAAAACAGCATTCATATAATCTCGCCAACCAACCCAAAGGTCGTATACGAAAACAAGATACAACGCACACACCATCAGAATAGCGTGTAACCCCCAATAACAAAAGTAATCCCAATGAGGAAAATTGTATTCGATCTCAGGAGTGATATTGGCTTGCAGCGTTCCTCCCATCGTCCAAAAAAATAAAATACCCATAGCAGTACGATTCTTATTGAGCATAACAAACGGAAGAATCAATGAAGAAACCCTACAGATATGCAATGGCAAATTTTCTTGAATAGAAAAATGCCCTTCTTGCCAACAGGCAAAAGCTCTATAAAAAACAGCTGCCAATGGTATTAGGCTAACCAACAATCCCAATCGAGTCTTCTCTTCTTCGGTTTTCAAATTCATCCCCTTCTTGATCACTAAATAACCAAACAAAGCACAAACCATCATTGCTAGTAAATGGCTCATTGAAAAACTCGAAAATGGCTGACCTTGAAGTAACATACAGAGATATTAAAACGATATCGTCATTAAAATATAAATAAGAATCTCAAACAACAATTCTCACTTTAAATTTTTTCGCGATGTATAACTATCTTGGAGGTCCATTTAAAACATATGAGAATGTACACGTTAAAAGCACTTATTACTACTTTCATTCTTTCCATCGCAGGTATTAGCTTTGCAGGCGAAGGCATGTGGCTACCTCTTCTTCTAAAAGCATTGAATGAAGAAGAAATGCAAGCCATGGGAATGAAAATTACCGCTGAAGATATTTACAGCATAAATAGAGGAAGCCTCAAAGATGCCATTGCTCACTTTGGTGGATTTTGCACTTCTGAAGTAATCTCAGATCAAGGTCTACTATTGACAAATCATCATTGTGGTTATAGACAAATCCAATCACATTCGACAGTCGAAAACAACTTGCTTAAAAATGGCTACTGGGCAAAGGACCAGTCTGAAGAATTGGCCAATCCTGGATTATTCGCCATGTTCATTGACCGAATAGATGACGTAACTGAAAAAGCCCTCGCTGGTGTAACTGATGAAATGGATTCCAGAGAAAGACAATCCACCATTGATAAGAACTTGGAAATGATCAAAACCGAATACACACTCGGTCAATTTCAAGACCTCAAAATCAGACCATTTTATCATGGAAATCAATATTTTGCATTCACAACAACCAGTTACCCTGATGTAAGATTGGTAGGTACTCCACCTGAAGCAATAGGAAAATTTGGTGCAGATACCGACAACTGGGAATGGCCAAGACACACAGGTGATTTCGCAATTTTCAGAATCTACGCCGGACCAAACAATGAGCCTGCAGAATATAGCCCTGAAAACAAACCATACAACCCAAAACACCATCTTCCAATTTCATTGGATGGAGTTGAAGAAGGAGATTTTACTATGGTCTTCGGTTTCCCTGGAAGAACAAACCAATACCTTCCTTCAATTGCCGTTGAACAAATCGTCAATAAACTGAATCCAGCAAAAATTGCCATCAGAGACAAAGCATTGAAAATAGTCGATGCTTACATGAGAGAAGACGAAAAAACACGAATCCAATATGCTTCAAAATTCGCTAGTATAGCCAACTACTGGAAAAAATGGATTGGTGAAAGTCAGGGACTGGAAAAGACCAACGCCATTGCAAAAAAGAAAAAATTCGAAAAAGAATTTATCGAGAAAAATGAAGGCAATGAAAAGTACCTAAACCTACTTCCTCAGTTTGAAGAACTTTATAAGAAAAATCAAGACTTTGCATTCACTCGCGACTATTTCAATGAAGTCGCAGGAAGAAATGTTGAACTACTCAGCATCGCAGGCATCTTCGGTAGACTCATCGATCGATACGAAAATAATGGAGAAGAAGAATACAACGCATACCTCCAAAGAGTCGTAGCTTATCTCAGTGGATTTTACAAAAACTATAGATCAGATATAGACAAAGAAGTCTTCCAGGCACTGGTAGAAATGTACGCTACAAATGTAAACCAAAAGTTCGTGCCTGGAGAACTGACCATGAGAGCAAATCCAAATGGTTACAGTTCATTGGCTGATAAATTATATGACAATAGTTCTTTCACCAGCGAAGAAAAAACCATGGCTGTTTTGAATTTGCCTGCAGAGGAAGCAATTGCTAAAATAAAAGAAGATCCAGTCTACAAATTGAGTAGCTCGTGGTCAAGTATGATCGATGAAAAAGTCAATGCAGAGTTCAATGCAAACAAAGAACAAATAGATGAACTTCAAAGAACCTACATGAAAGCCATCATGGAAACATTTCCTAAAAAACGATTCTATCCTGACGCAAACTCTACCATGAGAGTAACTTATGGTCAAGTGGCAGGATATAAACCGAAGGATGGCGTTTGCTACACACCTGTCACATATCTCGACGGTGTCATTGAAAAATATGTACCGGGCGATTATGAGTTTGATGTGCCAGAAGAACTTATAAAACTGTATGACGCTGGAGACTTTGGTCAATATGCAGATACAAATGGAAAGGTCCCTATCTGCTTTCTCGGTAGCAATCATACCTCAGGAGGAAATTCGGGTAGTCCTGCCATCGATGCACATGGCAATCTTATTGGTCTGAACTTTGACCGCGTATGGGAAGGTACTATGAGCGATATAAACTATGATAAATCCATTTGTAGAAATATCATGGTAGATGCGAGATACATTTTATTCATAGTGGATAAAATGGCTGGCGCAACACACTTAGTAGATGAAATGACACTGGTCCATCCGAAAAGACCCATGAAAAAATAGTCAGATATTCAAGATCTTCTCCCATCGCTCTTCATTTGCAGCTTGGGAGAAGACCTTGTCCATCTCCTCTCTTCTGCGCACTACTTCCCACATCTCAAGTTTTGTGAAAGATTCAACTTCCAACGCATCCAACTCCGTTACATTTATATTCCACCTTTGTAAGATGCTATACAATGGGTTTGTTTCCCAAAGAAAAACCTTCTTTCCTTGATACAACAATGGCAACAATGTACCGACACCTTGTTGTCTTAAATGTCCATAAACAACATATGAAACCTTGTCCAAAATCTTAAAGAACTCAGGTGGAGACAAATTCTCGTGTAGAAACTGGACCTTCAGTTCAGAAGCATCCACAAATTCGGTCAATGCTTTTTGATACTTCCCATTGGCTCCAGCTATAGGACAAATAATCTCAGGACAACTTTCTCCAATGTTTTCATTCAATAACTTCAGGACATCAAGATGATTATTCATCGGATCGTCAGAATTTCCGAGAAGAATATAACCTTCACCTTGGTTGATCTCTGGCTTCTGCATCTCTTCAATGCTGAAATAATATTCCATCGGAATGTGGGTCATCTTAGTGCCCGAAATTTTATTACAGACCAAATCAAATTCTTCTTTGTATCCAACAAAGAAATCGATCTCATGTAGCAATTTCATCACGTCTCTGTCTGATGGCAATCCGATTGTTTGAGCAATCATACGTTTCGCTCCTTTATTTTTCCACGCAAACGGCAATGAATCCGCCAGATAATATGAATCAGAAAAGGCAGGCAAGCCATAAAAATCAGCCCCCCACATCAGCCAAATCAATTTTTTGTTCGCAAGACCGGAATTCAAGATGAAATTTGCCGCTGTATAACTGAGAAAATGGATATAAACACTTTCAATTCGCTGGCGTTGAACCCATTTTTCACATTCCTTTATAGAAAATGTCAATTCCTTGTCATTCAAATAAACATTTATCCTCTTTTCTGCATCAATAACTATATAGACATTTCGTTCAATTTGAAATGATTTCAATTTGTCAATTATACGCTGTGTATAAAACCTTGAATCGATTAAAAAATGCAGGAACAAGCTATATTTTCTCGTTTAATTAGCAGAATTACGACACCTGCAAAGAAACGACGTTTTACAGCTAGTTTATGGTATTATATTTGATTTTCTGTCAGTCTGAGGATGTATAAAATGAGGATAAATTTTCTTCTAGGCTTATTCTTCGTTCTTTTGGTTGCATGTGGTACCCAAAAGCAATACGTGGAAAGTGACTTTATGGATTTCGAGTTTCTTGATACACTCGTAGTCAAAGCCTCCCCTATATCCTCATCCCAACAAGATACCGTTCCCATCGAATTGCCTGTGTACCATGGTGAAGCAAAACGTACACATGATCTTCTTCACACTAAATTGGACCTTTCGTTTAATTGGGAAAAAGAATATGTTCTCGGTGTAGCTACCTTAGACATCAAACCTCTTTTCTATTCCACATCAACATTGACACTAGATGCAATTGGCTTTGATATCCATTCAATAAAAATTCAGAATAAAGACCTAAAATTTAAATACAACGGCAGAAAAATAATTATCACTCTTGACAAAGAGTACACACGAGAAGAACAATTCAAAATTGTTATTGATTATACTGCCAAACCTTCAGAGACTCCTACTTCAGGGAGTTTTGCCATAACAAGTGACAAAGGATTGTTTTTTATAAATCCTAGAAAAGAAAATCCTCATAAGCCTCAACAAATTTGGACTCAAGGAGAAACCGAACACAATTCAAGATGGTTCCCAACCATTGATAAACCAAACGAAAGGTGTACACAGGAGATGATCCTTACTGTGCAAGACCGCTTCGAAACTTTATCCAATGGTTTACTCATTAGCTCCACCAAAAATGCTAACGGGACAAGAACTGATTACTGGAAACAAGAACTCCCCCACGCTCCATATCTTTTTATGATTGCCGTTGGCGAATATGCCAAGGTCAATGACAAATGGAACAATATGGACGTCGACTACTATGTCGAAAAAGAATATGAACCTGATGCGAAGGCCATTTTCAACCATACCCCTGAAATGCTTGATTTCTTCTCCAACATTCTAGACTATCCTTATCCATGGGAAAAATACAGTCAGATTGTTGTCAGAGATTTTGTTTCAGGTGCAATGGAGAACACAACGGCAAGCATCTTTGGTGAATTTGTACAAAAGACCGAACAGGAACTGATCGATCGAGGCAATGACAAAATCGTTGCACATGAGCTTTTCCACCACTGGTTCGGAGATCTTGTTACTTGCGAAAGCTGGTCAAACCTAACACTTAACGAAGGCTTTGCCAATTATGCAGAATACCTTTGGCTGGAACATAAATATGGGAAGTTCTCTGCTGAGCATCACAGAATGAATGAGCAGAATGGGTATGTTGAATCTGCTTTTAGCAGAACCCACCCATTGATCGACTATCACTACCATGATAAAGAAGACATGTTCGATGCACACAGTTACAACAAGGGTGGTCTTGTGCTCCACATGTTGCGCGACATTGTTGGTGATGAGGCATTTTTTATGTCTTTGAGCAAATATTTGAAGGACAATGAATTTACAGCAGTTGAAGCAGATGAACTTAGATTATCTTTTGAAGATATCACCGGACTGGATCTCAATTGGTTTTTCAACCAATGGTATTTTAGTGAGGGTCATCCGATACTTGAGGTTTCATACAATTACGATTTTAGCAAGTCAATGCTAAACGTCAAAGTAGAACAAACACAGGACCCCAATGACCACGTTCCAATTTTTATTCTGCCTACTGAAATTGCTATTTACAGAAAAGACGGAAGCGTAGACAAGCATAACGTTACTATTAATAAAAGAGAGCAAAGCTTTTCTATTCCATGTGATGATGAACCTGCTGTCGCAGTATTGGATGGCAAGAGATATCTTTTGGCTGAAATTAATGAAGTTTTCTCCACGGCCCAGTTGAAGGCATTGTACCGACATTCTCCTCATTTCCTCGATAAACATATTGCCTTAACAAGATTGAGAAACAATGATCGCGCAAAAGATATTTATGCATTAGCATTGAATGAAGATTATCACCTTCTTCGTGATATGGGAATTGACTATGAGTACCAGACTTTCTCATCAAAGACACTTGATGATTTGGCACTTAATGATCTACATTCTGCCGTAAGAAAATCTGCATTCATAAGATTAAAAGATGACAATCCGGATTTGGCATACACGGTGGCCAAGCAAATTCTTGAAAAAGAAAAGTCCATTCCTATCTTAACACAAGCTGTAAGATTTGTTTCCTCAGTTGATCAGTCAGAAGGATTGAATTATGCCGAAAATTTGTATTCGAAATACAAAAATTCAATGTCTATTAGTCTACTTGATTTGTTTTCAAAAGGTGAGGACATGAAATATCTTCCTTATCTAAATGAGGCCTTGGTATCAGCCAATATTTATAAGTTTTTCCCAATTGCCAACTATCATTTGACGCTGGCCAGCAAAGGAAATCACGATGACATTATCTCAGCGGCTAAGGCTCTGGAAAGTATCTCAGTCAGCACATCTGAAAATAGCTATAAAAAATTCATCGCCACCAACAATATCAGCAAACTAAAATCAAAGCTTGTAAACCTCATGGTAGAAGGCACTACCGAAAATCGATCAAATATCAACTCTGCAGTGGTCACACTCGATGAAATGATCAAGAAAATCATTGAAAACGAGTCTGATGAGGAATTAAAGCAGAAATATATCTCCAATTTGGGAACCTAGCGTTCTCCCTCTCGTTACATATTGACTTTTTCCGCGTAAATGCGGAATTTTATGGTTTTGAATATCGTTTCTATAAATGTGGTATTTTCCACCTATTTTTAAGAAATTGGTTTAACAATGGAGAGAAATGTGAGTAGCTATGATTTATTGATTCAAAAATTGGATCGATTTATCAGAAAGTATTACCTGAACCAATTAATTAGAGGACTTCTATACAGTGTCGGGATTATCTTAGGTCTTTTCCTAATTTTCAGCCTGCTTGAACATAATTTTTACTTCGATAAAGGAATCAGGAAGTTACTTTTCTATTCTTTCATCTTCATTTCCGGCGGTTCACTTATTTATCTTGTTTTACTTCCGTTGCTGAAATATTTCAGACTTGGCTCTGTTATCAGCCATGAACAGGCATCGCTCATAATCGGCGATCACTTTGGAAATGTTAAAGACAAGCTATTAAACATACTTCAACTAAAAAGACAAAGTGCTAGCCATTCAGATACCTCCCTTATTGAGGCGAGTATAAATCAAAAATCTGATGAAATAAAATTGGTGGCTTTCCCAAAAGCAATTGATCTTAGAAAGAATAAACAATACCTCAAATACGCACTACCTCCATTCTTATTATTACTGATGTTGATATTGATGGCACCAAGCCTGATCACAGACAGTACACACAGAATCATCAATAATGACCTTGAATTTGAGAGAGCGGCACCCTTCCATTTCAATATTGTAAACAATGATCTTAAGGTTGTTCAATTTGACGACTATACATTGGATGTTGAAATCACAGGTGATGCACTTCCAGAAGAAGCATTTATAAGGTTTGATGATTTTCAATATAGA
>JAHDDD010000119.1 GCA_020629535.1 Saprospiraceae bacterium | reverse complement strand
CTCTTTCACCAATCATTTCAAGACTGAACTTACCATCTTTTACATCAAGAGGATTGTAAATTTTTACTGAAATTGGCCCTGAACCATCTTTGTACAGAATATTGCCATCGAAATTTCCACCTAAGATTTTATCATGCATGGTTTCATCCATATCTAGGAAATTTCCTCCAACTCCTACACCATCTATTCTGGTAATTACAGCACCATCTCCATATTGAGCATTTTGATCTTGATAGACTATAGGTCTAGGTACGATTGTATAAACTTTTACATTCTTACGACCTTCCAAGTAAGGTGTTCTTTGACCATCTCCTGTTAGTGGATCAAACTGTGCATAATTATTATAACCATATGCTACCACCATGAAATGATATTGTTGATGATTCACAAGTCTTCTGTCGCCTGATGCAAATGCATCTTCAGTAATTCTTAATGTGTGAATAATTCCTGCATCGGAACCATCTGCAACTCTTTCAGGGAACCAAACTTGAGATTGGTTTTCTGGATTTGGATCAATGGTTGAATTCCAATTATAAATTTCACCAACGCCATTTTTAACGTCAATGGTTCTCACCAATCTTGACTTTTCAATGTTGTCTAACTCTTGTGGTGAAACACTTGAGTTAACCAGTTGATAGATCTTGTATCCTTCAAAAACGTAAAGCTTTTCCTCATCTGAGATAAACTCAGGAGCAAGGATGTCTTTTTCTGAATACTCTTCACGTGCATTGTTAGAAGTGATTGTATCGTTGGTCAAAACCATGATGATTTCCTTATCCAAAGCGATTGGACAAACATCTGGTGCAGTAGGACCATCGATGATATCAAAGCAGTTATCAAACAAAGCTTGCGCCAAATCATCTGCCCTTTGAAGTCTTGAAATATCAGGACAAGGATATTGAAGATCTGGTACCCAAACTGCTCCCATGATCAACTCATTGGTTACACTAGGCTTTAACAAAAGAGGACCAGAAGCTTGTAATGTTCTTCTGTCTCCATTACCCAATCCGGCAGTACACATACTCCATCCGTCAATATCATTTGGTGGATCTGGAAATACATACTTAACTGTATTAACACTACCTGGGTTAAATCCAGAACCTCCTTCGGTTACTGGAGTTCCATCCAACCAGAAACCTCTCAGATAATTATAATATTGGTCAGCTGCTCCTGGATCTGCTGTTTGTGGATCTGGTGCAAGGTCACCTCTATTATAATATACAAAAGAAGACATACCCAATTCGATTTGGATATCGGGTTCAAGATTCGCCTCTTCCAAAGTAATTGGCTGAACATATACTGTGTCTCCTACTTCGAAAACTTCATCATCAAAATCATCTGCACGTGCAATGACGTGTGCTTCACCAATTGAAGGATCAACAAATTTATATGGACCCAATGGACCTCTAAAGTAATCTGTACCAATAATAGGAACTCTGTCTTCGTATGTTGGAATACCACCACAGTCAACACCCGTGGCACCATCCAATATGTCCTCATTGTATGTATACGCCAAACTTCTTTCTACATCGCAACCAACATAATCATCTTCTGGACATCCCAAATCTGGGTCAACCCAAAGTGCGAAATAGCAATCTCTGATATCTGTCGTTGCTCTGTTGATCAATTTGTATCTCTGGAAGGTCATGTCATTTACTTCGTCATTTGTTGCGTAAGCAAATGCTTGAACTTGTACTTCCATCTGAATCTTCTCCCCTCTTGTTAATCTGTGCGCTGCCCCTGCATCATTGTAAATCCAGAAGATCATTTGATCCGGAATCAACTCGATGGCTTGTTTTCTTGTAGAAGGCAAACATCCTCTGATTTCAATGATTGGTAAATCTCCTTTACAAGGGTCGTAATCACCATCTCCATCTTCATCCCAAAATGAACCAAGCCCTTGCCCTGTATTTGGTAAATCAAATGGGAATTTTTCAGGAAAATATTGGTTTCCTTTTCCAGGCCAGAATCTGACGCTCTCAGGAATTGAATCACAATTAATTGCTTCTCCAGTTTGCTCAGCAATGTCAAACAAGTTAATTGCCACTTCGAGATCATCAGATTCAACTACAAAGAATCTGTCCCAATTATTACAAGTATCAAGAGAAGTAACACCTGATTCAGGATCGATAGGCCCTGGAAAGAAGTCTGTGTTACCACTTGTTCGATAGGTTGTTGCAGCAATTTTTAGGTTACCTGCAGGATCAACACCACCAATCCAAACACCACCTGCAAAAAGTGAAGATACCTCAGGAAGACCTGAACCGATAGGTACATTAGGAACAATGTAACCTGCCTCATTCAAATCCCACCAAATATCACCACCTGTGAGCAGTCTTGCCCGGACATTGTTGATGTCTTGATCTATTTGTGCAGTCGCCGGCTGACAATCTTCTCTCAATTGCAATTGGAGAGAATTGTTGGCTTGCTCCTCGGCTTGCTGTCTTTGCTCAGGATTAATGTGAGCAAAAACAGATATTCCAAAAAGGCAGAGGAACAAGGTTAGTATATTTTGAATATATCTCATTTTAATTTTTTTAAACCATTGTAATGTTAGAAGTCGAAAACCAATCCTAAATAAATTCTTCTTGGTCTAGCAAAGTGACCTGGAGAAAGAAGTCTCCATGCATAGTTTGCCAAATAACTATCAACGTTTCTTCCAGAATTTCTGAAATTATCAAGTTGATTGAGACCATTAGGATTACCTCCGAGTAAAGTCGCGCCGTCACCTAATAATAAATAACCTTCGTTGTCAGGATCTCCCGTTGCTCGGAAAACTCTGATTACATTCATGGTATTCAATAAGTTTTCAAATCTTAAGTACACATTGAAATTCAATGATTTCTTGCTCGTTTCTGAAAGATTTAATTTGAATTGTTTGTCTAACCTTAGGTCAATATTATAGATCCAAGGTCGTCTTGCTTCATTTATTGTTTGAAGTCCAATAGGTGTGCTGAATGGCTGGTTTGCCAATTCATATTGATTGTAAGGTCTTCCTGAAACTGCAGTAAAGATGAAGTTTGCACCTGCATTGGCCAGCAAATCAATACCTGCTATTCTCGGGCCATTATAAGCTTTACCATCGCTAAATCTGTAATCTAGCGTAGCTGCAATTCTGTGTCTTTCATCAAAGCTTAGTGGAAACAATTCTCTGATTACACCATTTTCGTTAATTCCACTTGATGAATTTGCATCTGATCCTGATCCATTCGCAAATTGTAAGGTGTAAGAAGTAGACATTTGAATATTGCCTGTTCTTCTTAGGTCATATGTGAATGAGAAACCTTTAACTGTACCAAAATCCAAATTACCAAAAGTGGTGTAAGAGTTCAATGGTGGAGGAAGGTTCGTATAGAATCTTTGCTGAATCATATCTCTGTTCTCCTTATAGTAAGCAGAGATTTTCAACGCTGATGAATTTGTCAATTTTGATTGGAAACCAACCTCATAATCAATGGTTTTTTCAGGTCTCAAATCAGGATTATCAGCAGGCACTGTTGAAGTACCAAATCTTTGTGGATTCTCCATGAAGAAATAATCCAATGCCGTTCCTCCAACGTTCGAAGGTGGTCTTTGCACAAGAACATCATAATGTGCGAAAAATCCAGCATCATCAGAAATTGGAAATGAGAATGCAACCCTTGGCATTAGGTTAAACTGAGGTGTATAATCTTCAAATGAAATATCCGGATTGAAATCAGGGTCCGTCAATCTTCTCTTTTGAGGATCTCTTTCTTTGTATGATGGGTAAACGATTCCACCACCAAACAAAAGGTTACCACCACTCAACGATGTACCATTTGGCGCAAACCATTGATCGCCTTGTCTGAAACCAACTATGGCATCTGAGTCATCACTAGCCACGTATACACGGTAATCATCACCAACTGCATCTCCTAAGTTTGCTCCAGTCCGAGCCTCATAATCCAACACCGTTTCAATCTCATATGGAGAATATGGATCTTTCAACACTTTTGTGTTAGCATCGTAATAATCCATTCTCAAACCAAGACGTACGATGATGTCTTTGTATTTAAATTTATCTTGTAAATATCCTGCCCAATAAATTGGCTGTAAAGCCGGCACATCAAATCGTCTTCTTCCATCTGCATCTCTGCCGGTAAAGAATTCATTGAACGTGGAGGTATTATCTAACTTATTACCCAAATAATCATATCCGTAATAATTCAAACCAATTGGAGCATAATTGTTAAGCTCACTTGCTGAGAACATACTCAATGACAACTGGTCAGGAGTTAGTTCATCGACATTGACATATTCATTCAAACTTGCACCAGATATTTCACGAACTTTTCTGAAAAATAAATTGTCAGCAAAGTCTTCTGGCTGGATATTGGTTGGATGCTGTGGAATCCAAATATCAAAGTTCGGATCATAGAAAGAATCAATAACTACTGTTGGATCGATTCCAATAATATGAACGTTAGATTGAAGTCTTGCCAAGGTCCAAAGTGCTTCAGGAGCAAGTGTCCATTGTCTAAGGGTTCTTTGTTCATATGTAAATCCAAATTGGATACTATGTTTTCCTTTTTCTGATCCTCCTGGTAGTAGATCAAACCCACTGCTTACATTTACAGTGTATCTATCTTCCTCTTCCTTGTAAAATCTATTGAAAGGCTTTCCAACATTGTAGAACAAAGCCCAAACATTATTTAATACATCATTTTGAAATCCATTTTCAATAAATGGACCTTCTGCGTTGATTCTTGCTTGAGCTGGATTGTATGTAAGGTCTGGTGTTCCTTCTCCAAGTTGTTGCTCATATCCTTGATGGGCCAACGGTAAACCAAAAGAAGTGGTTGTTATTGGACCTTCCCAGTCGTCTGGTGAAGTCAAGATAGACCCAACTGGTACCCAGTCTCTGTCTTGTCGACCGTAATATCCATGTCTGAAAAGATTATCTCCGTGATTGTTGTCTTCAAGATTTACAAATCTTTTTTCATAACCACCTTGGATAGTATATGAGGCATTTCTAAAAATTGATGCTTCTTCAGCATCCTCCTCACCTTCAGTAAATCCTTGTCTTCCAAGTTTATGTCTGAATCTGAAGTTACCTCTATAACCATCAGTATTTCTAAAAGGATTGTTCACCCAGTTGTACATAGCCCACTCTGGATTTCCTCTGTTGGAAGGGTCAATTCCGCTATCGCTAAATGGTGTATACTGATCGCTTGTTTGATAGTATCCGCCAGATACTGTAACGTCAACTGCGCTGCTGATTCTTGCATCAATTTTTGCAGTAACACTGTAATCTTCTAGCGTTTCATTAGGAGCAGTTTTCAATGGTTCAGGTGCATCTGCAAATACCAATGTTTCAGCTGTAGGAATAGCTGTTCCATTCAAAGATGAAACAGGATTCTCTTCCAATTGTCTGATCATTTCCTCACTCATTCTGTAATGGCCCACAGCTGAAGGGCTGAAGTCATCAATGTTTCTGTATTGACCAAACAATCTAAAACCAAGAATTGAGTTATCTTCTTTGTTTTTCAAAAGAGGACCACTGACGTTGGCACTTAGAAGGTTGTAGCCATAAGGATCTAGAAACTCAGATGTTTCAACTTCTAGTCCACCTGTAAATTTTTCAGAAGGACCTTTGGTTGTAATAGAAATAATTCCCCCGGTAACATCACCATACTTGGCTTCTATTCCACCGGTGATAACTTGCAATTGATCAATCTCAGATTGAGGTACGAGGTTATTTATATTGTCACTACTAACTCTCACACCATCGATGTAATAATAAGTTCCATCTGTTCTGGAACCACGCATAGAGATATCTCCACCATCGACAGTAGATACACCGGCAGTGGTTGCAGCAATTGCTGAGATCTGTTTTGCTGGTAGGGATCGAATTTCATCGGCGGTAACCGTTCCACCTTGAGTGGTATTATCAAAATCTACCAGAGGTTCTTTGTAAGCAACAATCTTGATTTCGTCAAGTGTTACTCCCGAACCTTCAGCGATGACAACATCAACCTTGTTGATTTGTCCGGCTTTGGCTACTACATCTGAAATTCTTTGTGTTTGATATCCAACATATGAAACTTCAATGTCATATGTTCCTGGGTCGAGGTCACCGAAAATATAATTTCCGTCCAGGTCTGTTTCTGTTCCAGTTACCAAAACTCCACTTTTGTAGAGGGCAACTGTTCCGAACAAAATAGGCTCGCCAGTTGACTCGTCAGAAACCTTTCCTTCGAGGGAGGTTTGACCTATCGCCGTCATACTCAGACACAAGCATATTATCAGAAATGTAAATCTGTAAAACATATTGATTCGATTAAGTTGATTTTCAATACTATAAGGTCTGCAATGTTACTAAAATAAAGAGCCTTGGCAAAATTTTTTGAAGCCCCAAAGTCTGTATCTTGACATAGTCAAAACACTATTTCTCAAGGGCTTGGGCAATCTTATCAACCATTGTATTGGCGATCTTTTGCAATGACTCATTTGTCCATCCTGCGATATGTGGGCTAAACACTGTATTTGGGTAATTGAATAGGGCCTGATATCGCAATTTCTCTGATTCTGTATAGGTATCAGTCTTCTCATTTTCGAAGACATCCATACAAAGTCCTCCTATTTTTCCGTTGTCCAAAGCTTCCAACAATGCTTCTGTTTTCATCACTTTACCTCGGGAGGTATTAATAATGGTCACACCATCTTTACAATCATTCAGAAATGGGGTATCAACCAGGTGTAGAGTTTCTGAAGTCAGAGGGATGTGAAAGCTAATAATGTCTGCTCTTTTCTTGAGCTCATTCAAGTTTACTGATTCAATATTACTAAGATGTGGAGGATGTTCCAACAGGTACTTGTCGTAATAGACTATGCGTTGTGCCCATGAAGACAAGAGACGGGCCATAGTTTGACCTGTATTGCCTAAGCCGACAAGGCCGATCACTTTGTTTTGCAATTCTGTTCCTCTGTTCTCTTCTCTTTTCCAAATAAAATTTCTCACCTCCCGATCAGCCTTTAATAAGTTATTATTCAATGCTAAAAGCATCCCGATAGCATGTTCGGCAACGGCTCTTCTATTACCCTCAGGAGTGCTGATGACATGAATGTTTTTTTGAGCGGCATAATTGAGATCAATAATATCGAGACCTGATCCCAATCTACCAATAAACTCAAGTTGCGTTGCAAGATCTATCATCTCCACATTCATGCGAATCTTGCTATTGATAATAATACCTGTGTATTGATGAATTATCGACCCCAGTTCGGAATAAAGTAATGTTGGTTGATAATCAATATCATATCCCATATCTCCAAGCCTTGTAGGCAGGTCTTGATGGACATAATCTGTAATTAGGACTCTTTTTTTCATGGTGTACAAATGTCCTCATTTTATAGTTGAAAAATATGTGGAATATCAGAATTAAAATCTCTCTTTCATATTAGTCTAATCTCATATATTTGCCCAAACCTGAGAAACCTATGCCGAGAGATACCTCGATTCGTTCGGTTTTGATCATTGGAAGTGGACCCATCATCATCGGACAAGCATGCGAATTTGACTATTCTGGTACCCAAGCATCCAGATCATTGATGGAAGAGGGCATTGAAGTGAGCCTGATAAACTCAAATCCTGCCACCATCATGACAGATCCAATTACCGCAGATCATATCTATCTTTTACCACTAACGGTTGACAGTATTGTACAAATACTTGAAGAAAGACAAATAGATGCAGTGCTCGCCACCATGGGAGGACAAACTGCCTTGAACCTAGCTATTGAAGCTGGTAAACAAGGTGTCTGGGAAAAGTACAATGTCAAAACCATTGGCGTGGACCTAAATGCCATAGAACTAGCAGAAAACAGAGAAGCATTTAAAAAGCACATCGTCAAATTGGGAATGAAGGTAGCGCCTTCTTTCATTGCCAATTCATTTCTGGAAGGAAAAGATGCAGCTCAAAAAATTGGCTTTCCATTGGTCATCAGACCATCATACACCTTGGGTGGAACCGGCGGTGGATTTGTAATGAAGGAAGAAGATTTTGACGAAGCATTGAGAAGAGGATTGGATGCATCTCCTACTCACGAAGTGTTGGTCGAAAAAGCAGTCTTGGGTTGGAAAGAATATGAATTAGAATTATTGCGTGACAACGTTGACAATGTTGTGATCATCTGCACAGTAGAAAATATGGACCCAATGGGAATTCATACTGGTGACAGCATCACTGTCGCGCCTGCTATGACCTTGTCTGATAAGGCTTATCAACAGATGAGAAATGAGGCCATTCTCATGATGAGATCCATGGGTAACTTTGCCGGAGGATGCAACGTTCAATTTGCATTGAATCCTGAGAATGAAGAATTGATTGCAATCGAAATCAATCCTAGGGTTTCAAGATCATCTGCTCTTGCAAGCAAAGCCACGGGATATCCAATTGCTAAGATTGCTGCAAAACTTGCCATCGGTTATAATCTGGATGAGCTTAAAAATCAAATTACCAAAACCACGTCCGCTTACTTTGAACCAACACTAGATTATGTCATTGTCAAAATGCCACGGTGGAATTTTGAAAAATTCTATGGTGCAGATAATCTTCTCGGACTTCAAATGAAATCTGTCGGTGAAGTCATGTCAATAGGTAGAACTTTCAAAGAAGCGCTGCAAAAGGCATGTCAAAGTCAAGAGAAAAATCGCTCAGGTCTCGGTGCTGATAAAAAAGAATGGATACGCACAGAAGATATTCTCGAACGTTTGGAAAAGGCAAGTGATGATCGAATATACAGAGTACGTGATGCTTTGAGATTGGGTGTGCCGATCAAGACCGTTCAGAAGCTAACGCATATTGACAAATGGTACCTTCATCAAATAAAAGACCTCATAGATCTTGAAGAAAGATTGATGAAATACAATGTTGCTGAAGATATCCCAATTGATTTTTTCAGAGAGCTAAAGGTTAGTGGATATTCTGATGCACAAATTGCCTGGGTGCTCCGAATCAACGAAGAGGAAGTTACCAGAGTACGTAAAAAACAAGGCATCACAAGAACCTACAAAATGGTGGATACTTGTGCTGCTGAGTTTGAAGCACAGACACCATACTTTTATTCCACCTTTGACCAAGTAAATGAAAGCATTCCATCTGATAAAAAGAAGGTTATCATTTTGGGGTCCGGTCCGAATAGAATTGGACAAGGTATCGAGTTTGACTATTGTTGTGTTCATGGTGTTTTAGCAGCTAAAGAATGTGGTTATGAAACCATTATGATTAATTGTAATCCAGAGACAGTTTCTACAGATTTTGACATCGCCGACAAGCTGTATTTTGAACCCATCTATTGGGAGCATATTCAGGAAATCATTGAATTGGAAAAGCCCGATGGAATCATCGTTCAATTGGGTGGACAAACGGCTTTGAAGCTTTCAGAAACCTTCCACAAAAAGGGAATCAAGGTAATAGGTACTTCGTTTGAAAGTCTCGACCTTGCTGAAGACAGAGGTAGATTTTCTGACCTTTTAAAGGAATTGGATATTCCATATCCAAGGTATGGTGTTGCGAAAGATGTAGATCGTGCTATTGAGATTGCAAATGAGGTAACGTACCCTGTATTGGTTAGACCAAGTTATGTACTAGGCGGTCAGCGTATGCGAATTGTCATCAATGATGATGAACTTGAAAGACATGTATTAAGCATCTTCAAACATATGCCTGACAATCGTGTTTTGATTGATCAATTTTTAGAACGTGCCAAGGAAGCGGAGATCGATGCCATTTGTGATGGTGAAAATGTCCATGTGATGGGCATTATGGAACACATTGAACCGGCAGGAATTCACTCTGGCGATAGTTCTGCTGTACTTCCTCCTTACAGCTTATCAGATCAGGCGATTGAGACCATGCAGAAGTATACCAAAAAATTAGCACTGGCATTGAAAATCAAAGGATTAATTAATATTCAATTCGCCATTAAAGATGATCATGTATACGTAATTGAAGCCAATCCAAGAGCTTCACGAACAACTCCGTTTATCGCAAAAGCATATCAGGTTCCGTACTTGAATATTGCCACCAAAGTGATGTTGGGTGAAAATAAATTATCAGACTTTGAGATTTCTAAAAAACTGGAAGGTTATGCGATCAAAGTCCCTGTGTTCTCATTCAATAAATTTCCAGGTGTGGACAAACAGCTCGGACCAGAAATGAAAAGTACTGGTGAAGCTATCAGGTTTATCGATGATCTTACTGATCCATTCTTCCGAAAACTAGACAAGGAAAGGAGTATGTTCTTAACAAGATAATTATGTGAAGAAGTAAGAATTATTTAACAAACCTATTCGCTATTCTTAAAACATGATGTAGGTAAAGTCCATACCTTTGCCTGCAATATGGTTCGATTACTCTTTGTTCTTTTACTCGTCTCAACAATTACTTCATTATTCGGTCAAGATTCGTGGACATTAAAACACGATGAAGATGACATCAAGGTTTGGTTAAAATCAAAAGAAGGATCAGATTACAAGGAGTTTAAATCTGTCACATCTTATAAGTATCCCATAGAGCAAGTACGAAATGCAATTGTAGATGTAGCTCACATTCCCAATTACTATCATATGGTAAATGACGTTGGTCAAATTGAGGTCCTTGATGAATTTACCCAAGAATATAATTTGTACTTCGATTTTCCATGGCCGGTTAGTGATCGTGTTTGCAGGGTCAAAGGTTCTGTTGAAATTATTTCAGACAATGAGGTAAAAATTACCACGGTGACTGCACCATTAAAAAAGGATGAAGAAGAATTTGTTCCTTGCAAAAACATTGATAGTAGTTGGATGCTGACGGAGTCGACAGATGGTATTACTTCAATATTACACAAAGGGTTTATGGATCCTGGTGGCAAAATCCCTTCATCCATTGCAAATCTTGCCATTGTAGAAAGTCCGGTAAAATCTCTTATCAACCTCAGGACTCACATTTTAAAATACGCCCAATAGGGATTGGTCAAATTTCAATTTGGCAATTTGGCAATTTGTTCCATTAACCGAGCAAGCAGAATTTTTTGACCTGTTCTACATGGCTGAAATAACGGACGTAGAACATTCACTTTGCATTCAGTGAAAGCTGGTGCAAAATTTTATATTTAGAGTTCAATACCCCAAGAGTTGAATTCAAATATTGTACATACCTTAAAATACTTCGATATATTTCAATATCCTCTTACGAGGGATGAGATTCATAACTTCCTTGGAATTAAGTGCCACATTGATCATTTGGATCAACCAATTATCAGTTTACTTGATCAGGGAAAGATTATCCAGGAAGAAAATTTCTACCATCT
>JAHDDD010000118.1 GCA_020629535.1 Saprospiraceae bacterium | reverse complement strand
GAAGAACAAAGGGTTGTTGTTTGTGAATGAACGAGATGACATTTTGATGGAGCATACAGCTGAGTATGATAGGGTAAAGTTGTACCATCCTGATGTATTTACTCGTGACGACGCCTCCCTTTATTTGGAATTTTCATGGAAAGGGCACAAAATCAAAACCCAGATGACGGGAGAGTATAATCTGGTCAATTTTTCTGCGGCACTGGCTATTGGTCAATACTTTGAAATAGAAGATGCGTTGATTGTCAATGCATTCGAATCATATGTACCTACGAATAAGCGATCACAGATACAAGAAATTAACGGTGTCACGTATGTGGTCGATTGTTATAATGCAAATCCGATCAGCATGTTGGAAGCATTGAAGAATTTTGATAATCTGCCTTTTCAAAATAAAATCCTAATACTAGGGGATATGCTCGAACTGGGACCCGAATCATTGATTGAACATCAAAAAATCATTCAATGGATCGCTGATCACAGCTTCTCCAAAACTCATTTGGTGGGGCGGGAGTTTGGTAATGCATTCGTAGCTATGTCGCCCGTCAAATCGGGCATCAATGTATACAAGTCAATAGACGAGTTGAAGTCAGTATTGAAAGCCAATTGGACTGAAGAAACGGCAGTGCTTCTGAAAGGTTCAAGAGGAATTCAGCTCGAGAAATTCCTCCAAGATTGATTTTTTTGTGAGCTAATGCTTACAAAAGACGGCATTGATTTTTAACCCTCAAGGCAGTATTTCATTAGCCGGTCTGGAATATTTCCTTCCCTAGATTGCACAAAATCTTCATAGAGGCAAGGTACATAGTCTGCAGAATCACCATATTTCATCCACCATCTTCCAGTCTTTTCAGTTTTGATGAAAGTGATATCTTCCTCAAGTACATGTGAATTGATCACGTAACTTAAATGTTTGTGTGAATCTGTGGCTTCGTATGTTTTGTGTAAAAATCCTTCTAAATAATACCAACAAAGTGTTGCGCAAGCTTCAGAAAATTCATCTGAGATATTGCCGTAAGTAAATTTAGGGGTCATAGATGGAAACTGGATCCATCTCATATCCGTGCTCAAACCTCCATATCTGCAAATTTGTGCGCCTTCTTCAAGTGTAAGACCACAGATATTATTTGCTGAAATCCCAAGATCTGATTGTCTGATGGTATCCAATCTGAAAAGCATGCCCTTGCAAGGTCTCATCAAGGGTTCAACCGAGCCGAGGTATTTTCTGAGTTCTCCCAATGAAATGTTTTGAAATTCATCAGTCATATTAAAATCACCGATTGAAATTCTGTGTCGTTGATATCCAATGTATTTGGCGGATCCGAATTCCTTTGTTTCAATAAATCGGTTGCTAATTACCACATTTGGGCTCAACGGAGAAATTTCTTTTCCACCAATGATGATCAAAGGTATTTTTTCAGCAAGCTCTTTCAACGTTGAGCTAGACTTATCGTCATCGAGCAATCCAAAATCCAATATTGAAAAAGGAAAATGGTCACCTAAATTGTAAAATGCTTCTCTAAATGCAATTAGTAGTTGTTTGTCCAAACCAATAAGACCAATTTGGTAGTCTTCAGGATTGTGATGATGAGCATCATAAAATACAACTGAATCGAAAATTTTACCCGAGTTGGTTGTGGGCATTTTTGCCTCATTGAACATAATAGAATTTAGGAATTTCATACTATATATTATATATTTTGCATAAATATAAGAACAACAAAAGCAATATAATATACATTAGAAAAAAAAGTTATATATTGTGGCTCAACTCTAGAAAGAGAATTCCTGAAACAGAATGGACAAGAACCTAGCAGACAAAGACGTCTGTGACCGTTTGTAAAATGTAAACTGGTTTGCATAAGTGATTTATTGATAGATCTACACAATGTGAACGATGGTTTTTTAGTTTATCTTAACGTTCTGTTTCGCGAAAGCGATGATAGAAGAAAAACGAAATTAAACCCTACAGACTTATGACCAGTTAGTTTTTAGTGTGTTACACATTAAAAATAATTGTAATTTGTTTGTGATTTTTTTATTAATTGTAATTTTGTAAAAAAATTTACACCTATGACTACCAAACGAATGATCTTTTTGTTCGTGGCATTTTTGTGTACTGCAATGCTTCATGCCCAAGAAGATCCAGATGAGACAACGACCAACGATGAGCTTCTGGAAGAAGTAGTGGAAGAGGCTGATGATTATAATGATACTTGGAAAACAGCTCAGGTGACGGACGACATGACCGTTGACCCCGATCAAAACAAAGAGTGGAGAATGGGGCAATACAAGTATTCAGCTAAACCCAAAGACGCACTTGAAATTGGTATCAGCGGTGGGCATTTCATGATTGATGGAGATGTCGATAGAGAATTACCAGCTGGGTGGGGCGCAAGTTTGCATCTTAGAAAAGCAATTCATTACGTATTTTCTTTAAGAGGAAGTGTTTTTTACGGAGAAGCCAAAGGTTTAGATCCACAACCTTCTGGAGATAACCTATTACCTGAAAATCAGGCTGATGGTATTTTCGCAGGATATGGACCAAACAACCGATGGTTCTTTTCTCATAAAACAACCTATATAACAGCAACTTTAGAAGGTGTATTGAATATCGGAAACCTATTGTTTCACAAAGAAAGAAACAAATGGAATTGGTACGCTGCTTTAGGTGGTGGTTTTGATACACACAAAACGATGCTGGATCTCAGAGATGCCAACGGCGACGTATACACGGACTTGGTAGATTTTGTTGATTTTGACAGAGGTAAAGTGGATACGAGAGATGGTCGAATTGAGATCAAGAATGATCTAAGAGAAATGTACGACGGTGTTTACGAAACTGAAGGGCCAAAGAAAAAAGCCATCTTTAGAATTGGTGATGAAACCAATGTACACTTCGTATTTAGCATGTCATCAGGTATTTCAAGAAAGATCAGCAAGAGATTGAATCTTGGTTTAGAGCATAAAGTAATGGTTTCTGATAACGATTTCCTTGATGGACAGAAATACAGAACTGCGATTGACCAAACCAACAATGTCGACATAGGTCACTTCACAAGTTTGGTTATCGGATTGAATCTTGGAAATTTTGATAAAAGAACAGAGCCACTTTATTGGCTAAATCCTCTTGATGCTGCATTCAATGATATTGCAGAATTGAAGCAAAGACCTCAATTGGACTTGACAGATGAAGATGATGATGGCGTCATAGACATGCTTGACCAGGAGTTGGATACTCCAGATGGTTGTGCGGTTGACACAAGAGGTATTATCCTCGATTCAGATGGTGATGGAATTCCTGATTGCAAAGATCTTGAGCCATATTCTCCACCTGGTCTTGAAATCGATGAGACTGGTGTAGCAGAAGCTCCAGAATGCTGTGTTACTGAAGAAACGATTAAAGAATACGTGTCTTCTGAAGTTGAGCCAATCCAAAACAAAGTAGATAACTTAGGTACTGCTGTTGGTTTTATTCCATCTGCCACTGAAGGTGGAGGAGGTACAACCACTTCGCCTTCAACAAGTGGCGGCAGCACAGTTGCTGGGGGAGGAACTGTTACAACCATCAGATCTGGTTGTGGCGAATGGTTCTTGCCGATGATTCACTTTGACAATGACAAAGATGTTGTTAAGCAAGAGTATTATAGCCAAATGCACCACGTTGCTCAGGTTCTTGAAAAATGTCCTGAACTTTGTGTTGTAGCTCATGGTCACACGGATAGTAAGAATAGCAGTGATTATAATAAAGTGCTTTCATACAACAGAGCTAAGAATTCAATCGATTATTTGACATCTAACTACGGTATTGACAGAAGCAGATTAAAGCTTATGTATGGTGGTGAAGAAACTCCTCTTGGTGGAGTGTCAGGTTCTCATTACATGAACAGAAGAGTAGAATTCAGAACTTGTGATTCAAATGATTTCGATATGGCCGAACCTGCTGGATCTTATGATCAAGGAGCTACAGGTGGAGAAAGCATCAACAACTACTACAACGGAAACAAAAATTCTGGATATTAATCACAGAATGGTTTAATGATATTGTGATCTAATGATTTAATAATTAGTTCACTAAAAAAGAGGGATCAACCACAGGTTGATCCCTCTTTTTTTATAGGGAATATTCTGGGTTTTCAATGTTATTTTAGAACCAACCACTCACCACTCACCATTAACTATTCACTATCTCAAAACTACCCACCTCCAACCACTCACCAACATAAACTCTACACATAGAGCTTCATTTTCTCTTGCCACATACAACCATACTACTCACGAGCTACAACCACATTACATTCTAAAAATTACCTAGAAACCAAATAAAGTTTTACCCGTAGGGGCTTTGTAAGGATAATTGGGAAATATTGTATGTCTTGTTTTCTTTACTCAGCTTACTTTCTGGTCTACATTTGTAATAACAATTGAGTCGAAACACACTCACTTACCCTTTAGCTAAAATGATTTTCAACCCACACCAAACCTTTAATAATCAAAATCATGAAAGCTTTAGTTACCTCACTTGCCACAATTCTAATCTCAACTATCTCTTTCGCACAGCATTGCGGAAATCTAACTTCAAACGGAAACTTTGAAACTTTAAATTACGCTCCAGGTCTTGAGCCTGCAGTTGGAATCACAACTGGGCTTATGAATAACTGGCAGTCAAGTCATGGTACAGCAGACTTCGTCACATCTGACTGGAACTGGTATGGGCTTGACGGTTTTGATTCTAATATGGGTCATATGTGTTATGGCAATAGAGATACTCACGATCACAGTGAAGGAATCTATACCCATGTGGCAATACATGGTGATGAAGACCTTACATATACATTGAATTTTGACTATGCTTCAATTTGTGATTCTGATAAAAACGGATTCATTCATATAGCATTAAATAATAATCTTAATAGCGGAGACCACGGTCACTTTCAATTTCCTACGGAAGAAAGTTACCCATCATTTTACCAATCAAATCAGCACATTGACAGATTTGAGCTTACGTCTGAAACTGGTTTTGTAGCTAACGGTTTGAGCACATACGAAACAACGTTTAAGCCAAATGAAAATTTCGGTCAACTTTGGTTCTACACTGAGTATCTTCATGAGTTTACTGATTTTATTAACTGCGGATTTGTTATTGATAACGTAAGATTAAGTGCTCAAACTTCAGCACTGGCAGGATTTGATGTAGATAACGAAGATGATTCATATACATTTACACCAGCATTAACCAATCAGATTAATATCACGAGCTATGAGTGGTTCGTAAACGATGAATTAATGACCATCGATGAATCATTAGAGATGACACTTGATCCAGGAACATATACAATTTGTCTCGAAATCAAAGATAGCAGAGGAGCTTGTGGTTCGGTTTGTGAAGAAATCATCATTGAAGAGCCAGTTGTGACTCCAGAAAGAGATATCGAAATTGAACCATCAGTTTTTACAACAGGAACTGAAACAGAAGAGGATGAAACTGAAAGACCAACAGAAATTTCAGAAGAAGAGATCAGCATGAACCCAGAAACTACAACAGAAGAAAATGAAGAAACAGAAGAGATAGAAACTATAGAGATTGTGTCTGATTTCCCAGAGACTGAAAGAGCACAAGCAAAAGAAAATCTTGAAGCCCTAATTTATCCAAATCCAGCATACCAAATTCTAAATATTGAAATGAACGCAACAGAAAAAACTACAGCATCAATCTACACCTCAACGGGAAAGCTCGTTACAAGAATTGATAACCTTCAAAACAATGATAAAATCGATTTACTTTCTTTGGTTCCAGGAATGTACAACCTACAATTGGTTAGTGGTTCTCAAACCATTGTAAAGAAGTTCGTTAGAGGCCAAAACTAGGCCAACATCCGGACCGGATTTTCCAATACAAACTTTAATGTTTGAAGAAATTTCGCTCCAGTAGCTCCGTCTACAACTCGATGATCACACGACAAAGTTACTTTCATCATATTGCCGATCGTCAGTTCATCATTTTTGACAATTGGTTTTTTGACAATCGTTCCAACAGCTAGAATACATGCATCCGGGGGATTTATAATAGCGGTAAATTCTTCTATATCAAACATTCCAAGATTACTTATTGTAAATGTATTGCCACTCATCTCCTCCGGTTGCAGTTTCTTATCTTTCGCTTTTCCTGCCAATGCTCTTACAGAACTATTGATTTGAGTGAGACTCATAGAGTCAGTATTCCTAAGCACAGGTACAAGCAATCCGTCAGGTACAGCAACGGCAACTCCTATATTTATTTCCTGATGTACGGTCATCTTATCACCAAACCAGGATGCATTGATCATCGGATGTTTTCTTAAAGCAAAAGCAGAAGCTTTTACAACCAAATCATTGAATGAAATTTTCACACCTTCTTCGGCATTGATAGCTTTTCTTGCTGCAATGCTTTCATCCATGTTGATTTCAATCGTCAAATAAAAATGTGGTGCAGAGAATTTACTTTCTCCCAATCTTCTTGCTATCACCTTTCTCATTTGACTGACAGGAATATCTCCATATTGAACCTCCGGATTCAAATTGACTGGAGCAGAACCACCTTGTTGAGCAACAACTGTACCTCCGCCACCTTCAAGATATCTGTCAATATCTCTCTTTATGATCCTTCCAGAATCACCTGTTCCTGTGACATTTTGCAAATTGATTCCTTTTTCCTCAGCCATCTTTTTTGCCAATGGTGAAGCTTTGATCATGCCTGCATGTGCGCCAGTTGGAGCTGCTGCGGCCACTGGTGCAGGCCTACTTGCAGGTGGTGCACTTGCAGCGACTGGAGCAGCAGCTGGCTTTGGTGCTTCTGCAGCCTTTTCTTCCACAGGTTCGGGCTTCGCAGGTTGACTGGCTTCAGCTTCCTTTAGCAAAGCATCCACATCATCATTTTTATCTCCAATGATGGCTATAATTCCATCCACAGGTACCGTACCACTTTCAATGCCAATGTAAATCAATGTTCCATTATGAAAACTTTCCAAATCCATCGTTGCTTTGTCGGTTTCTACCTCAGCAAGAACATCGCCTGGCTTTACTTGGTCTCCCACTTTTACAAGCCATTCAACGATATTTCCTTCTTCCATTGTGTCACTCAATCTGGGCATTCTGATGATCTCAGCCATTTGCTACATTTTTGATAAGTCCCAAAAATAACAACTTACTTCGATTTCCATGGATATGATATGTTTATGTTCAGCAGGGACACTAAAATTGACTTAAAACCTAGGACAATATAACAAGTCCCAATATTGTATTATTTTAGGAGTGCCCCTTCATTTAAAAGTTGAGTTGATTGAAAAAATAAATATCTATGCTTCAAATGGGGCCTTAATTTTTCAGCAGAAAAACGTGAACAACCACAGCTTTGATCTAAATGTTATGACATGGGATTCAGGAATTTATTTTGTCAAGATTTTCACTCAAAAAGGTGTCATAACCAAAAAAATGATCAAGCATTGATGCCACCATTGACTGAAGATTTATTGAAATAATTGTACGACCGAATAATTTAGCGTTACAGAATGTTTAATTTTGTCGTTTACTTCTTTTAGGATAAATGATTTGTGGACATTTTGATTCACAACACAAGCAAGTTCATGAAGTATTCGTCAAAATTATTGGAAGAAGCGGTCAATGCATTTGGCAATCTACCCGGAGTAGGAAAAAAATCAGCTTTGCGCATGGTTCTCCACCTCATTCAGGACAAAAACTTGAAATCCGAAAAAATAGTCAAAGCATTGAATGAACTGCAAGCCGGTCTTAAGAAATGCCAGGTTTGTTGCAACTACAGTGATGAAGATATTTGCAACATTTGCAGTGATCCCCACAGGAAGAAAGATTTGGTCTGCGTTGTCGAATCCATCAGAGATGTCATGGCCATCGAAGAGACACAGCAATATAGTGGGCTTTACCACGTTTTGGGAGGAGTGATTTCTCCACTTGAAGGCATTGGTCCGGAAGATTTGAATATAGATCAACTTTGCGAACGAGTGAGAAAAAAGCAAATCGAAGAATTGATCATGGCCATTTCTCCTAGCATAGAAGGTGAGACCACCATTTTTTATGTATCCAAAAAATTGGAAGACATGAATGTGAATATCAGCACCATTGCCAGAGGCGTTTCCTTTGGAGGTGAATTGGAATATGCTGACGAATTTACTTTGGGCAAATCAATCATGTCGAGAATTCCTTATTCTCAATCTATGAATGGTTGATGAAGGACCTTTCAGTCATTATTGTAAATTATAATGTACAGTATTTCCTCGATCAATGCTTGCAATCCGTATTTGAAAGTAAACATAATCTAGATCTCGAAGTTTTTGTTGTTGACAATGCCTCGGTCGATGGTTCTGTCAATATGGTCAAAGAAAAATATCCTCAATGCCATCTGATTGCCAATGATGAGAATCTCGGTTTTTCAGTAGCCAATAATCTTGCAATACGAAAGTCAAATTCCACCTATACATTATTGCTGAATCCCGATACCATCTTAAGTGAAGATTGCCTTCAAAAGTGTTTTGACCAAATGCAGGCCCATCAAGACATCGGAGCACTAGGGGTGAAAATGATGGATGGAAAAGGCAGCTTTCTTCCCGAATCAAAAAGAGGGCTTCCCACACTTTGGACTGCATTCAGCAAGATGGCTGGTTTGTCTGCTCTGTTTCCCAAAAGCGAATCATTTAATAAGTATCATCTGGGTCATTTAGACAAAGAAAAGAACCATGAGGTGGATGTTTTAAGTGGGGCATTTATGTTCATGAGAACGGAAACATTAGATAAAACAGGTTTGCTTGATGAGCAATTTTTCATGTACGGTGAAGACATAGACCTGTCTTATCGCATACAGCAATCGGGTTACAAGAATTTTTATTTCGCAGAAACAGAGATCATTCATTTTAAAGGTGAGAGTACCAAGAAATCTTCGTTAAGTTATACTCGAAATTTCTACAATGCCATGATCATCTTTAACAAGAAACACTTTTCTGGTAATTCCGGTCTTGTGAACATTCTCGTGACCTTGGCAATCATGGCAAGCGGATTTTTTGCCTTTTTAAAAAGACATTTGTTACCTCTGGTTTTTCCTGTGGTCAATGCACTTTTGATTTTTGGAATTTTTCTTCTGGTCAAAGAATTTTGGGCCACCTATTATTTTCAAAATGCAAATTATTATAAAGACATTCCTGTCATTCCACTTTTTGCCGGAAGTGCATTGGTCTACAGTTTCGTGCTTTTTCTAGTAGGCTATTATGATGAAGATTCAAAGTTTGCAGATTATCTCAAAGCTTGGGGATTGGGAGCATTGATTATGTTGATAGCCTATTCTTTCTTGCCTGAATCATATCGATTTTCAAGAGCCATTGTATTCATTTCAATTTCACTGATCTTTCTGGTCCTCTGGTTGACAAGAAAAATCTATAACAAAATTTCAAAAGGGAATTGGAATTTTGATACACTTAAAAATAGAGGAGTCGTCATCATTGGTAGCAGTGAATCAGCAATGTCGATCAAGTCCCAATTGATGGCTTTCAATCCACAAACAAAATTTAAGGGAGCCATAAGCCCGAATGAGACCATTGACCCGAAAGTCCATGTGGCAAGTGTTGATAAGATTCAAGAGATTGTAAAAATGGAACAACCTCATGAAATTATTTTCTGCTCGAAAGATATGAGCAATGCCCAAATGTTCGGTATCATGCAAAAGCTCGGCAATAAATACAATTATCGTCGTTCCGCTTTCGATGAATCCAGCATCATTGGTAGTGATTCAAAAAATGCCATGGGCAATTGGTTTAGTTCAAATCTGAATTTTGCTCTTGCATTGCCTAAAATGAAGAGACAAAAGAGATTCTTTGATTTTGTGTTTTCTATTTTGTTGCTGCTCATTATTCCGATGGTTCTGGTCTTAAGCCGAAGCCGTTGGAAAGTGCTCAAAAATATATTCCCTGTATTGACGGGCTCAAAAACTTGGGTAGCGTATATTGACAATCAGGTCAATTCCGAATTACCAAAAATCAAAAGTGGAGTTTTTACTCATCTTGCTGAAGAAGTGAGTTCATTTGGCAAAGCAGACCATGATTTACTAGATCAGGAATATGCAAAATCCTACACCATTTGGAAAGACTTTTTAGCACTCGTTTATAATTTGATGCCATGAATTTAGAAGATAAAATATTAGAAATCAGTGAATCATTTTACGAAGAAATGATTGCCATCAGAAGGCATTTGCATATGCATCCTGAATTGTCTTTCAAAGAGTACAACACCTCGGCATATATCAAATCATTGCTAGATCAATGGAGCATAGACTATACTGACAATTGGGTGGAGACAGGAATTATTGCAGAGGTTTCAGGTGAAAAGCAATCAGATAAAGTCACATACCTAAGAGCGGATATTGATGCTCTTCCCATTTTAGAAGTAGAAGGAAGATCTTATGGAAGTACTACTGCTAACGTGATGCATGCATGCGGTCACGATGTACATTCAACTTCTTTGTTGGGAGCTATAAAAATTCTTCACGACACAAAAACAGAGTGGGGTGGTACGGTGAAGTGCATATTCCAACCTGGAGAAGAAAAATTACCCGGAGGAGCAAGTCTCATGATCAAAGAAGGAATCTTTAAAAACACCAAAGCCAAAAGTATTGTTGGCCAACATGTACATCCTCCGTTAGAAGTAGGAAAAGTTGGTTTTTGTGAAGGCCCATACATGGCTTCTGCTGATGAACTACATATTACGATCAAAGGGCAAGGAGGACATGCAGCCCTTCCTGAAGACTACAACAATCCAATCGTGGCATCTTCAAAGTTTATCGTAGAGTTAGAAAAACTAGCTAAGGAAAATCATGAAGAAAACAATCCTATTGTATTATGCATTGGGAAAATAAATAGTGACGGTGGTGCCACCAATGTGGTCCCCGGACAAGTATTTTTGAAAGGTACCTTCAGGGCAATGAATGAAGAAAAACGATTCAAAGTACATGATTTGATCAAAGAGATGGCCATGAAGATTTCAAGAGAGACCAATACTGAAATTGATTGCCAAATTTTGGTAGGATATCCGGTCTTGAATAATGATCCCATCATCACCTCAAAAGTCAGGGCTTTTGCTGAAGAACTGATTGGCGATGAAAATGTCGTTACTCTTGAGCGGAGGATGACTTCTGAGGATTTTGCTTTTTATACCCACCATATCCCGGGTTGTTTTTACAGACTCGGTACTCGCAATGAAGCCAGAAACATTGTTGCTCCGGTCCATACGCCTGAATTCGATGTAGATGAGCATTGTATGAAAATAGGAGCTGCTTTAATGGCGTAC
>JAHDDD010000117.1:9291-11381 GCA_020629535.1 Saprospiraceae bacterium | reverse complement strand
ACCAGATGGAAAGTTGCTGTATATCTGTACCAGAAATTTTGTATATCAATTCGATACTGATGCAGAAGATTTACTTTCGAGCCAGGTGGTTGTAAAACAGTTGGGAGATGAGGTGTGTGAATTTAGTTTGCCATTTCCTGAAGACTTTGGCATCATGCAACGGGGCCCCGACAATAAAATCTATATTTCTAGCTTGCAACAATGCACGAATCTCCACAGAATCAACCACCCCAATGTCCGTGGTCCTGAATGTGATGTAGAATATAGAGCCATCATCACACCCACCTATCACGATGGTACTGTGCCCACCTACAATACACTTCGTCTTGGTCCTTTAGATGGCAGTGCTGCTGACACACTCGGCATAGACAACCATCCGGTAGCTCGTTTTTGGTATGAGCCAGATACCATCGATCAATCCACCATACAATTTTATGATGTGTCCTATTATCGTCCAGAATCCTGGTTATGGACATTCGGCGATGGCCAAAGTTCATCTGAGCGTCATCCGTCGCATGTGTATTTTGAAGATGGCGTGTATGAAGTTTGTTTAACAGTTGCCAATGAAAACTCAGAAAACACATCTTGTCAAACATTACACATCGGCACTGTTTCTACCGAAGACCCTGGTTTTGATCCCAAGGTCAATATTTTCCCCAATCCTGTAGAAGATTATACTCGGATTGTGATCAATGGTTATTTGCCCAATGATGCGCGATTAAATGTTTATGATGTACAAGGGCGAAAAGTAGCTTCTCATCCGATACAAGGGATTGAGGATGTTGTTTATTTGGGAGCTTTGACAGTAGGGACGTATATCTACACCTTGGTAGATGGACAAACAGAGATTTCAACGGGTAAAATATTAAAGATATAGATTCTTAAAATAATCTACATCAAGCCTTCATCTGCGAATGATTTGGTATTGGTACGATGCGATTGTGGATGAAGCATTTGTTGCCTCAAGTGGTAGAACCGGTATGGGTGTCTGCGATCTACGCTTTTATGGGTGCAATTTTAATTGAAGCTACATTGAGCTTTTTGGGTATTGGTTTGGAGCTGGAAACTGTAAGTTGGGGATCGATGCTAAATGCATCGAGAGCCTACTTTAGTGCGTGGTGGTTAGCGGTATTTCCTGGTCTAAGTATTTTTCTTGTGATCCTTGCACTCAAGGATCACAAGAAAAAAATTAGTGAGGCAGAGCTCACTAATTATCTGACTTAGTTATTTACACTCTTTGCTGTAGTTGAAAAGAACTTCAGGGAATTTATTCCAACTGTTTGCTTTCATGGTTCCGTAAAAATCCGGGCAATCTGAAAACACTTTTGGTTTGTCGTCGTCATACGTTTTCTTTGCAATTCTGTATGCTACGTCATCCCCGATTTTGGCGTAATAAGATTTGTCCGCACGTCCTGCAACAGTAAATCCACCTATACTAGCCTTAGATGTTTCACTTGCCAATGGATCATGATAGATTTTTACTTTTTGTGGAAATGCAGGGTTTAAAAGCTGCAACAACACCTCCATCTTCTTTTTCTTTTTGACTTGGGTATCTCATCGATTCCACTTTGTGGGATATACATACTTCGAATTTCAGATGCTGGGTATTTCTTTTTCTTATTATTCTCAGTTCGAATAGTGATCTCGCCTATCAAACCCTTTTTTCTGTCAACGTCGCTGATTTGACCTTCAATTTGTTTCCCCGATTTCAATGTCACATATGCTGTTTTCTTTCTAGAGAAAGAAATCAAGTCATTAATCTTCATATCTAAAGTGAAAATTAAGACTGCGATGCTGACGCTTCTTTTTCTTACACCGATTAATAACGGAGATCAGTCTGCGTTCTGCTTCGTGATCAGAAATTGGTTGCCCAGTGGCTTCTTCCCAAACCTGGGCGAATTTCAGCAAGATCGAATTTGGAATATTCATGGTAAAGTAATTATGAAATAGCATTGTACGCTTTTTACAAAGCAAGACACGAATAAAAAAACTACTTTTTCTATTCTTGTTTTGACCTTTCAATGTGCTACAATCACGCGAAGGCTTTTCCGAAGAGGGAAGGCCTTTTTTCTTATTTCTAATTTTTCACT
>JAHDDD010000117.1:0-9281 GCA_020629535.1 Saprospiraceae bacterium | reverse complement strand
AAACTACATCATTTTTAATCAGTCGGTAAATTCTCGATTGTATAAGTATCATATCGGTAAAGGGGCAAAGGTTGATTTGTTTGAGGCGACTAAGCCACTTATTAACTTTCTTCGGTGGTTGTACCACTGCGATCAAACTGCTATATCTGGTGATATAAGTTCGTTATTCGAATTAAATCTTGATTAAAGAAAAGAGTCTCATCAGAAAAGGAGCTAATTGCTCCTTTTCTGATGAGCTAATAAAATATTCTTTTTGATTGGCAATGCCTACATAATTCAATTCGGTTCTGGCCAATTGTACGATCTCAGTTCCGTTATGCTCGTTATCCTAAACTAGAATCGATAAAAGTGGTTTCGATAATTTATTTTGTGACCCCAAAATTCGGCTCCGAGCCAAAGGTTAATATATGAATTAATGTATAAGTTAAGCAATGTATTAGTCTTTTTGTGTATAACAAATACAATGAAAAGGTTACATATCTCATATTGATATTATGCAAATTTGGGAAACCGCAGTTTAAATAAAGTCTTGTAATTATGAATAAGGTTATTTTAATTGTTACTTGTTTTTTTTGCATTGGTAACCTAATAGGGCAAACATACAATCAATATAATATTTTTTATCCCGAAAATGAATTTGACAATGAGAGGCCTAAGTTAGGTTTTGTAAATAGTGTGGATAATGAAATTTTTGAAAAATTGTATGAGGAAAAGCTTGATCTCATATCCTTCGAAGTTTATTTAAACGGTAATGAAAAGGTGACATTGAATCTGAAAAAGAAAAGTTTATATTCAGAAAATGGCCTTGTTGTTAAATCCGCCTCTGGTACTACTCAAATATTTGGTGAGGGGATTTATTATGATGGAAAAATAGATGAAGAAGAAAAATCAACGGTGATCGTCTCAATTTTTCCTTCAAGAATGGTTGGATTAATACAACGTGGGTCTAATTCCGTATATAATTTAA
Organism: Saprospiraceae bacterium; assembly: GCA_020629535.1. Lineage (GTDB taxonomy): Bacteria > Bacteroidota > Bacteroidia > Chitinophagales > Saprospiraceae > JAHDBF01. The sequence continues at coordinate 8,314 of JAHDDD010000117.1, read as the reverse complement.
AACATCTATATGGAGCTACGAATGGAGAACATATTGTGCATAAAGAAGAAGACTTGGACATAAATAGGAATTTTGTGTGTAACGCTTCTGAAGTTGCAAGCCAGGATTCTCTTACTAAAGAAGAGGAAATTGGTAAAAAGTTGATATCTTATTGTGCCTCAACTCTTCATATTTATTATGAAATGGACCATATTGCTTACATTGATCAAACATCTGAAGAAACTGATCCAAATATAGATAATATAGAATCTTGTATTCATTTCATTACTCATTTGCACAATGCTCAGAACACCGTTTTCTCAAACATTGGAAACACGAATAATAATGGAAATCCAGCAATCGGCGGATCAATTGAATTATTGATCTCTGAAATCTTCATTTGGGATATACCAGATCAATATCCTGTGGATTTAGTACCCAGATTGCAGGCATTTTCTGATTACAGAGCTGATTTTAATGGTGATTTAGCGCATTTAATTAACAAAGGGCTCGTATCAACTGGAGGAATTGCATTTGCAGGAAGTTGTGGAACCACACATGATCAAATTTGCAATCAACACCTAGGTGGAGGTGGACCCTTTTCGATTTCACTAATGGGGTCTGAGACAACAGATCTTACAATTCAAGCTAATCAGTTTCTGTCATCATATGAAACAAATTTGGTTGCACATGAAATTGCTCACAATCTTGGTGGAAGACATGTCTTTACATGTACTTGGCAGGGGGCCAATGGTTCACCATTAGCAATCACGAACCAGTGTTTACCCATTGGTACACAGTCTGAACCTTGTCCTACAAATTGTGATGCTGAAATAAACTCAGGATATGAATCTACAGTCATGAGCTACTGTTGGGGGGCTAATAGTTCTGGTTTGGCATTTATAAATTATGAATCACCATTTCATCTCAGAGTGGCTGATAATATATTAACAAATACATGTAACATCGGAAATTGTGAACTGTATGATGCTCTAACAAATGATTGCATTGACAATGATTTTGACGGATTTTGCATTAATGATCCCGATGAATGTGATGATTTCAATCCTTTAGTTCCAGCTAACGAGCCTACACCGTGCAATGATGGTGATAATTTAACCATTAATGATTCTTATAATATAGATTGTGTTTGTATTGGAACGGATTGGTCTAACCCTTCAGATGCTCCATGTAATCTAATTGTGGGTGGAGATTTATCTTTTGATGATCGACCAATTGGCTGGCGAACTGCTTCTTTTTACAACAGTTTAGAAGTAAGTTGGTCAGGAGAAGGACATAATATGCCTAGTATTGCGAATGTAATAAAAGAGGGTGCTTGTAATACTGCTATTGGATTATTGGGTAGAAGACTTAATAATGGTGGATTCAACAAAGAAGGTTTTGCGATTGAATTATCTCACCCTATACCTTGCGGTGCAGAGATTAGAATTTCACTGGACTATCACTTGTTTGACAATGAAGTGGATAGAAATATTCTTGATATTCAAGGATCACATGAATTAATCTCAGAGTTGAACCAAAACTGTAATCTGCCTTTAACAGTCAGTTGCTTTATTGATACTCCACTTATTCCTGAACCAGAAGCAATTTCTACCCCTTTAATAGGCAATGCATCTTTTGGTGATCCGGAGTGGGAAAACTCATATGCTTTTAATCTTTTTCAAGAAGATTGTTCATTAGAACTAAATTTTGAAACTTGGTCGGAGGTGATCACTGTTCCTTATTCAAACTCAACTATTCCAAGTATAAATTTTCTATATTTCTCTTTTAACATTCCAGATACTAGCTTAGGATCAGATGATACTGATATGCTTTTAATAGATAATTTACTAATTGAAGTCCTACCTGAAAGTTCTTATGAACTGGCATCTTTTAATGAGGTTGATTGTCAATTTGATATTGAATTACACCAAACAGATGCTTGTCTAACCCAACTGATTGTTCATAAAAAAGATCAAGACGATATTTTCTTGTTGGAAGGTGCAAGCTTAGATTGTGGTTTTGAAACAATAGCAAGAGAAGTGCAGGATTGTTGGCCGATTTCGCTGGTTCAAACTTGTCCTCCTTGTTTTCAACAAATAATCATTGATAGAAAAGAGCCAGAATGTCAAGAAAATAACCCTATAATTACTTTTGAAAATAACAATCCAATCCTTTGTGAAGAGGATGTAATGACTTTACATCCCGAAACTTCAAATGGTGCAAATTTGGAATGGAATTGGTCGACCAGCGAAACAACCCAAAATATTACTGTGGGTCCCGGAACCTATACAGTAACTGTAACTGATTTGGACTCCAATTGCAGCTCGTCTGAGTCAATAACAGTTGGGCTTGAGACAGTTGAATGGAATTCTTTTGCAAATCCTAATTGCATCATATTGGATCAAAATCCACCGCAGTCAAGTTTAATAACAATTGTTGGAGAGCCTTCAGATTTTGTTCAATTCATTGCTTTTCTAAGTTTTAATGGTAACATCATTGAAGGAGTAAATCTAGTTGATGACGTATGGGAGTTTGAAGTTACAGAGGCAGGAGTATATTATATTGAAGTTTTTGGAGACAATTGCAGTGATCTGGGAACCATTGAAATCTTTTCCAATGAAGAATCTTTAGATCCTCAATTTCTAACAATTTGTCCAGGAGAAACTTTAATACTCAACTCAAGTGGAAACCCTTTTACTGATACTTTCGAGTGGTGGGATTTAAGTTCTAACGAAATTGTTGAAGATGCAAATGAGTCTTCATTAATTGTAACTGAACCAGGGTTATATTCTGTAAATATTACCACAACAAATGATTGCGTTTTCATTGAGAACTTCAATGTTATCGACGGTTCAGAATCTATCGATTTTTCTCAAGAGTTAAATAATTTTACAATATGTGAAGGTGAAAGTTTAATATTGAATCCCGATCTTGATGAAAGTTTGTACACCTTTGCATGGAACACAGGCGAATCATCTTCAACGATTGAAGTTTCGTCCCCTGGCAATTATTCACTTACTGTCACAAACACTGAAACACTTTGTACCGCTACAAATTCAATTGAGATACAAGATGGAATAACCGCAATCATCAATAGTGATTCTGGCATGTTCCAATTCTGCGAATCTGAAAGTATTGCATTATCCGCGACAATAAACAATGCATTAGGAGATGCAACGATAAATTGGTCAAATGGTTTAACTGGCGAAAACATAGTTGTTTCAGAGACAGGCTCTTTTGGTGTTACAGTAACCGATGATCATTGTTCTTCATCTAGTAGTGTAACTGTTGTTGAATTACCAGTGCAACAACCAACGTTTGAAATACAACCTATATGTAATGGTGAGGGTGGAGCACTAATAATTTCAAACCCTTCTCTCTTCACAGAAATTACATGGGATGATGGTTCCATGAGTGCTTCTCCAAATCAAATTCTTGCTCAGGTTTATTCTGTCACTGTAAGCGATGAAAATGGTTGCTTGACCAGCGCTCAAGTGGAATTACCTGATGTAGGTGTACCAAATTTTGAAATTTTTTCCGATCCTGCAATTATATGTGGACAAAACCCCGTCAGTTTGACCATTGATATTGAGGGACAACCAGGGATAGAAGTAGATTATCCCATAGTAAATGGAACAGGAACGTATACTGTCACCGTTACAAATACAATTGACGAATATTCTTGCCAGGCAACAGATGATATCATACTTGAAGGACTAAATTGTATTGGAAATACACCTATTTTAAATTGTGATGTATTTCCTCCAACTCTTACCATCGATGTACAGTGTGATGAAGAGGTAGAATTTACTTTATCATGGTTTGAAAATGGTGAAGAAATGGTATTTGAAACTGAGGTGCCTGAATCAATCAATGCCATTCAAGGATTAGAATACTACTATGAAGTTAACATTGAAGGTTGTTCATTAGCTTCTGAAACATTGATGGTTAATTGTGGTTCATTTTTTAATTGCCCAGGAGGAATTTCTGAATGCCCATCAAATCCCTTATTATCTACGCCTGATAATTCTTTCGAAATCAATGCGAATACGAATTCAAGTTTTAGAGATTTGATTGATATTTTGAACATTCCACATACTACAAGCTCCAATGGATTTGCTTTTGAAAATTTGGTTTTTAAAATTACTGGTGATTTGAATATTGACACATGGTGCGAATTCAGACATTGTACATTTTATTTTGAAGGTGGTGTATTAAACTTATCAGGCACTTCAAGAGTTAGAATTCTTGAAAATAGTGTTTTAACAAGTTGTGGTGGAGAAAGATGGGAAGGCATTCAGACAAGTGAAGGTGGATTCCTTACTTTGAATAATGCATACATTTCAAACGCGATTAGAGGAATTACCTTAGTTCCTAATACGAGTATTTCTATGCGTCAATCTTGCATCTCTAATTGTTATACTGGAGTGCATACAAAAATTTCTGACACTGGTAGTTTAGTAGCCTCTAATTTCTCAGGCAACCAAATTATTGACTGCACAACTGGGATATACACTAATATAAATTTTGACTATAATAGTGGAGAAACTACCATGATTGAAAATTGCGGAAGGGGAATTCACATAAGGGATTTGGCTATGGCAAGTATTTCAAATATAAATATAAGGGGAAGTGACGGTGAATATGGGATATATTTAAATGGCGCAAGCAATGGAATAATAGAATTGGATGAATTAATTATTTCTGGATATCGAACAGGTATTGTCGCATTTTCGCAACCTTCAAATTTGAGCATCAATAATGCAACCATTGACCTTGCTTCTACAGAAAATGGAGAAACAAATTCTGGGGAAGCATCAATATGGAACACGGGCATAGATATTCCAAGAGGCTCAGGTGGTACATTCAATGTATCAAACACCTCAATCACAGGCCCATCAGCCATGGTTCTAAATAGACTTTCTGAAAACGATGATCCAAGCACAACAATGTCTTTTGCCGAAGCCAATATTCAACTTGATGCAAACGATTGCACAGAAACCGCCATCCAAATACCAAACTGCTCAAACATGACCTTTGAGAATTGTAATATTAGCGGCGCTGCTCAAATAGGAATTCAAGCTAATAATTCACAATTTATTGAAATTCAAGGCGGCTCTTATGATTGTGGAACAGTAGGGATTTCTGCCATGTATCCTCAAAACTTCTCCATCAGAAACGCTGAAATTGAAGCTGGTGAAAGAGACATTGACTTAATTCATGCAATAAACTGGTTCATCTGTGGAAATGATTTAAAGGGAAAACAAAATGGTTCGTTCTTACATAACTGTGACGAAGATGGAGAACATTACCTTGAAAATACTCATAATAATGATTTGGGCCTTAGCATTTCGGGTTCTGATATAGGACCAAATGAATTTGGCGGTAATAAATTTATTGGAGGCACGAAAGGTCAATTGATTAACGTTGTCGATCAGTCAGAATTTTTATATAATCCTAGTGGTCCGGATCCAGATTGCTGGAGACCAATTGTTGACGGTACAGAATGGTTCGTTGAAGTTATTGGAGGTCAATCAAATTCAACAGGAATTGATTGCGCAGAAGTCGATCCTTATAATCCTCCTTCTGAGACAAGCGATCCTGATGATAATATCCAGGATATTGATTGTCCTGAAACCGCACAAACCATTAGGGAGATTATCCGAGGTAATTTTAGACCAGGTCTTAGTCAATCTGCCCGTACCATACAAACAAATGAAGTAATAAATATGAATATTCCATCTAATCCATTGCAGAATGACCAAAATCCAGGACAAAATGGAAACCCAGGACAAAGCGATGGGAATCCAGGTCAAAATGATCCTATTGCCATTCAAGATTGTTATTTACTTTTGGCTGAAGTGATTGGTAATTTCCAAACTGAGAACGAAAATATTTCAAAAGGTAAACTTGCCAAATTGGAGAAAAGAATTGATAGGGTGAGCAAGTTTGAACAGACTTCTATCAATCAAATAAATGAACTTTTGGATAAAATGGTACTACTTCGAGAGGAAAACAAATCTCTGGACCCCTATAATGAGCAAGAATTTCAAAAGATTATCGAGAACAATGATAAGATTCAGGTTCATGCAGAAGAAATTGATTTGATAAAAAGGGAACAAAAAGATGATGTTAAAATAGAAATGGAGAGAACGCGGGAGGAGATAATAGAAATTGAAGCATTGGATGAAGTTGATTCGACAAGGAAGGTCAGTTTGTTGATCCAATCAGAAATGAGTCTTTATCCTGCAACTGAAGTATTTGAAAGATATTTCGAAGAAATTGACAGGATGAGCAAAATGTGTGATCTAGATTTTGGTAGACCTGTTTATTTGGCTCGAATTTGGAAAGATTTATTTAATCCACAAGAGAAGCAGGATTATTCAAATTCATGTAGTGTTAAAATCGAAGGGAGAGAACTCCGAAAAAATACTAAGAATTTTGTGCCAACAATTATCCCTAACCCTAATGCCGGTCATTTTTCAATACATGGTTTGCCATTACATGAATCCATAGACATCTCAATAATTTCAATGTCTGGGTTTCAGGTTTTTGAAAACACTTTTATCACAGAAAATAAGATTGTAGAGATCCAATCAAAAGGCTTATTACCTGGAATCTATATTGTTCAAATTGATTCTAATTCCTTAATTTGGAACAAGAAAATAATTGTGCTAAATGACTAAACAAATTGTCTTGTTACTTTGCTTGATTTATTCAAGTACAGCATATCTTCAAAAAGAAGACCACATTTGGATATCTAATTTTTCAATTATTGATAGTTGTGAAAATTCCAGTTTTCCCGATTTGTGTGGATCTAGTATTTTGGATTTCAATACACTACCGCCTACTGTTTATAATGAATATAAAATGACATTGGACTTTAAGGAGACGAATAGCAGCATTTGCAATGAAAATGGAGAACTCATTCTTTACTGCAATGGTCAAAGCATACATGGTCCCAATTATCATTGGATTGATGGAGCTGAACGTGTAAACAATAGCCCCAATTGGACGAACTTATCCTTTGAAAACGAATTTGGGGAAAGAAAACCCACCGGTCACAGATATGTACAAGGTACTGGCATATTCCCAATACCCGCATCAGAACCCACAGAATACATTGTAATCTACACAAATTATGAAGGTGTTGATGAATTTGAATTGTGGAGTACTAAGGTGGTAAAACAAGAAGATGACTATAAAGCCATTGTTGTTGATTCGGTATTTAATAATCGATATGCAAAAGCTGGTTCTCTCACTGCCTGCAAACATGCAAATGGAAGAGATTGGTGGTTTATGCAATTCAGTCGGGATACTGTGTACCATTATTTGATAGATCCAGAAGGAGTAAAACTTGATCATTTTCAGGAACTTCCATTCGAGATAAAAAATTCAAATACTCAAGCCAAATTCAATCAAGAAGGTAACAAGTTTGCCATGCATGGAAGAAATAGTTTGATGATGGAGGAGGGAAAATTTTTGATGCTGTCTGATTATGACAGATGTGCAGGATTATTGATGGAACCTAAGCTATATGAATTGCCTATATTCAATGTAATACAAAACGGTGTGGAGTTTTCGCCATCCGGAGAATTATTGTACCTATCCTCAAGAAAGTCAATCACACAAATAAATCTGAATGATCCTGACTTTTTTGAAAACAAAATTGAAGTAGCCCAACTCGAACAAGATTCTTGCCACATTTTTCCAACCTCAGATTTAAATCTTCAGTTTGGACAAATGCAACTAGGACCAGACAATAAAATCTATGTTTCAATTTTGATGTCATGCGAAGTGATGCATAGAATTGATTTTCCAGAAGTTGTAGGTGAAGGCTGTCAAGTATCTCAAGGAGCTATAAAGTTACCTACTTATATCAAAGGTACACTTCCAAACGTCCACACCTACCGCCTCGGCCCCCTCGACGGCTCAGCTTGCGACACCTTGAGCATGGACAACCATCCGGTAGCTCGTTTTTGGTATGAGCCAGATACCATCGATCAATCCACCATACAATTTTATGATGTATCCTACTTCCGCCCAGAATCATGGTCCTGGACTTTCGGTGATGGCCAAAGTTCGTCAGAGCGTCATCCGTCGCATGTTTATTTTGAAGATGGCGTGTATGAAGTTTGCTTAACAGTTGCCAATGAAAACTCAGAAAACATATCTTGTCAGACACTTCACATTGGTACAGTTTCTACCGCCGATCCATCCTTTGATCCAAAGGTGAATATTTTCCCCAATCCGGTGGAAGATTATACAAGGGTCGTCATCAAGGGATATATACCCAGTGATGCAAACCTGCATCTTTATGATGTGAATGGGC
>JAHDDD010000116.1:8999-11384 GCA_020629535.1 Saprospiraceae bacterium | reverse complement strand
TTTTCATCTAGGAAAAAGGAAATGTAATCATACAATTTTATAAAAATTTAATTGACAATGTGTGAGGCAAGCAAAAAATAAAAATATGTTAAGCAAAGATCAAATAGCACAAAGAATTGCACAAGAATTAAAAGATGGCTGGTATGTAAATCTGGGCATCGGCATCCCAACATTGATAGCCAATCACATCCCTGAAGGTATCAATGTAGAATTCCAATCAGAAAACGGAATCTTGGGTATGGGCCCATTCCCCTTCGAAGGCGAAGAAGATGCCGATTTAATCAATGCTGGAAAACAAACCATCACGGCGATGCCAGGTGCCGTTTATTTCGACAGTGCCACTAGCTTCGCTATGATTCGTGGCAAACACATACAACTAACCGTATTAGGTGCGATGGAAGTAGCCCAAAATGGAGACATTGCCAATTGGAAGATTCCTGGTAGAATGGTGAAAGGAATGGGAGGAGCCATGGATTTGGTCGCATCGGCTGACAATATCATCGTAGCCATGATGCATACCAACAAAAAAGGTGAGTCTAAACTTCTAGAAAAATGCAGCCTACCATTGACCGGCGTAAACTGTGTTACTAAAATCGTAACAAATCTTGCTGTGCTCGAGGTCAAGGACAACGCATTCCATTTGCTTGAAAAAGCACCTGGCGTCACCGTTGATCAAATCAAAGAAGCCACAGCTGGAAAATTGGTCGTTCCGGATTCTGTACCCGATATGGATATTTGATGCAGCTCTAAACATATACACCCGAAAAGTTAACACATCAACTAAGAACTACATGATAACATAGAGCATCCGACTTTGTGTCTAGCCCATTCTGGTCTTTTGGCAAACCATTTTTGATACTCGGACTGTTTATCATATGGTCGTTTCAGCATCATATTTAGCTCATCAATGATTGAATAGTCTCCATTGTCTGCTGCATCGATCGCCATTTGAGCCATGTAATTTCTCAATACATATTTGGGATTTACCTTGTTCATTTCAACATGCCTTTCGGTATCTGACATTTCTTCATTTTGTAAATGTCTTTGGTAATCAAGTAACCAAAGAATCCACCTTTCCAGGACTTGCTCCTTTACTTCTTCTGGGCTATAAAATGCATCTCCTATCAACGTTGATATTCGCTTTTCATCAACCAATTCATCTTTTGATAAATTTGAAAGATTCCTAAAAAAGATGGTCATATCCGTTTCTGTTAATGGCAATAAGTCTTGCAATTCAGCTATCAACGATTTGTTCGAATTTCCAATTTTCCGTAGTCCCAATTTTTGGTTCATCATTTTAAAGTATTCAATCGGAAATTGTCGTTGATAATGATCCAAAACATCTTGTAACGGTTGACTGTCTTCTATAAGAGGATATAGAGCATTTGCTAACTGTGCCAGATTCCATAGCCCTATCCCTGGTTGATAATCAAATCTATATCTCTTACCCTGACGGTCGGTCGTATTTGGGGTCCAATTCGGGTCATATCCTTCTAACCAGCCATAGGGACCATAGTCAATGGTCAAACCAAGAATAGACATGTTGTCTGTGTTCATAACTCCATGTACGAAACCGACTCTTTGCCATTCTACAATCATCTTTAGAGTCCGTTGAGCGACCTGCCTGAAGAATTCAATATAACCTTCCTTCGTACCTTCTTCAACATCCGGAAAATAATGTCGGATCGTAAAATCTGTAAGTTCTTTAAGATTCTTATTGTCCTTCCGACTTGCGAAGATTTCAAAATTCCCGAACCTGATAAATGTAGGAGCTACACGACAAACTACTGCACCTTTTTCATAATCCGAATTTCCATCATACATGATATCTCTCAATACTTCATCACCGGTCAACATCAATGAAAGAGACCGTGTTGTTGGAACTCCCAAATGATACATTGCTTCACTGCATAAGTGCTCACGAATCGAAGATCGTAAGACTGCCAATCCATCTGCCCTCCTTGAATATGGTGTCTCTCCTGCTCCTTTTAATTGAAGGGTCCAAGACTTTCCTTCGTGTTCCACTTCAGCCAAATTAATCGCTCTACCATCGCCCAATTGTCCAGCCCAATGACCAAATTGATGACCTCCATAACACATCGCATATGGATCTGTATGTTGCATAACTTTTGCACCGGAAAATACTTTCAGAAATTCATCAGAAGAAATATCATCCATATCAATTCCCAATTCGATTGCCATCTCTTTTGATACATGTACCAATCTAGGTGAAGTCGGAATTCTGGGTCTCACATAAGAAAAACATGCATCAAATACTTGTCTTGGCATATTGTGCCTGCTTGGATCTGCAGAAAGCTCTGTCCTAAATTTATCCTTTATTGAAAATTCCATACATGTAAGAAACAGATGGAAGTTGAACAAGTT
>JAHDDD010000116.1:7343-8899 GCA_020629535.1 Saprospiraceae bacterium | reverse complement strand
TCAAAAGGGAAAAATGAACAACTCTTCGGGAAGAATAGATTATTTACTGCCCTCAAAATGCGCATAGATTTGTATCAATAATTCATCAAAAAACAATAATTATGAAATCGATTAAAAATATTGAAGATTTTAAAAGTATCATCGCATCCAACAAACCAGTACTTCTTGATTTCTATGCAGATTGGTGTGGACCTTGCCAAATGATGTTACCCACGGTCGAAAAATTGGCTGAAAAATATAAAGACAGTTTTGAAATCGTGAAGGTAAATGTGGATAACAATCAAGACATTGCACAACACTTTGGAGTACGTAGTATCCCTGCATTGTTTTTCATCCAAGATGGAAAGGTCACGGACCAAATGACGGGAGTTCAAACAGAAACTGTGTTGGAAAATAAAATTCAAAGTCATTTGGTTGAAGCGTGATGATCTTAACAAAGAGAATTTAAAAGCCTGCTCCCAAAAAGAGCAGGCTTTATTTGTACTTAAAACAAGATTTATATTTTTAGTTTAGTTTTTAATTCTTGTAAAAGCAAAAATCTCAATAGCACACATAACTGCACCCATTATTGCAACTGGCATGTTTCCAGCTATTAGATTATTCACAGTATCCAAACCATCAGAAACTATTCTAAGTATAAGGATAATCTTAATCATGGAAGCGTTTTTCTTTATAAGCCCGTAAAGCGTTACAACAGCAGTAGCCATATTTCTTGAAACAAATAGTCCCAACGGACCTGCTAATGATAAAGCTCCTGGTGCTTTTAATGCCTCCCAAGTTCCAAGCAAGCCCTCAGGCATGAAATAACCAGATAAACTAGCTCCAAGTGTGATTATGAAAGTAACCCACAAATAAATAATAATCCACTTTGGAACTGTGTGTGTTGTATCGTTTGTCATGATAGAAATTATTTAGTATGTTATGTAATAATTTTGTGACTCTTTTTGTAGATCATTATTTCACAAACAACAACTTTCCTATAAGTCCTCCTTTTTGATTATATAAACGGTAATAGTAATTACCATTCTGAAGATTTGAACCATCAAATTGAAACAAATTATTGCCTTCTGATAATTGTAAACTCCTATCTGAAATTATAATACCATTGAGGTTGAATACTTGCAGTTGATATTCACCAGCTTCTATTACATCAATTTGAAAATTTAGGTGATCATTGAATGGATTTGGGTAAACAGTCAACTCACTTATTGATGGAAGTGAATTTTCTGTTGAGGATATCATATCCAAAGGAATAATTTCAATATTGAACGGAGGCTCAAAACCATTGATACCAAACAATGCCCCAAACTGAGATTCTAAAACAAACGCATACCTATTACCGTTATTTTCATAATACCAAAGACCAGATGAGTCATCCAATCCGGTTTCAATAACTTTGCCGGTTGCAGTTGTTGCATCCGTGAAAACCAGCTCATAAACAGTACCTGTGTTTTCAGGATCACCAGTATCATTGGTGGCGTAGTACAATCTGTTATTTACGTCATCCCACGAAATTCCATCCGCATCAATTCCATCTAATCCATCTATTGATACTT
>JAHDDD010000116.1:0-7243 GCA_020629535.1 Saprospiraceae bacterium | reverse complement strand
AAGCAATATCATTTACAATCGTAATATCTTCTGGGAAAAAATCTGGATCGTCTGATGTGAGAGATTCAGGTATTGGGCAACCAAAATCAACTGAGATTGTTTGTCCTAACTCCGTAAGGTCTGTACCTCCTCCCAACTCCAAAACGAAACCTCCATTCGGAAGAACTACTGGTAAGGGAAACCCAGTTCCAAAAAGATCTGCTAATGGTATTTCATATCCTTCAGGTAGTGGAGTAACTGTTGCTCCTGCTGTCAATCCTGCTGAACCTCCTGAGATACTAACGTTGGACATTTCTTGATCCATTGCAAAATAATATCTGTCAAAACGTCCATCAGGGAGTAATAAATCTGCAGCATCAGAATTATTAAACAAGGTCATCGTAAGACCACAGTCTGAAACGTCTATATCATAGAAATTTATAAATTCAGGGAATTCGATAATATCAGATATGGCAACTGGACCGGCAGCTCCATAAAATGCTTGTTGTCCACCAGTCAATGTTGCATCTTCAAAAGAATTGTATACAGAAACTCCAGACAATCCAAAATCTATAGAGATTGTTTGTCCAAGTTCATTTAAATCTGTACCGCCTCCTAATTCCAAAACGAAACCTCCATTCGGAAGAACTACTGGTAAAGGAAATCCAGTTCCAAAAAGATCTGCTAATGGTATTTCATATCCTTCAGGTAGTGGAGTAACTGTTGCTCCTGCTGTCAATCCTGCTGAACCTCCTGAGATACTAACGTTGGACATTTCTTGATCCATTGCAAAATAATATCTGTCAAAACGTCCATCAGGGAGTAATAAATCTGCAGCATCAGAATTATTAAATAATGTCATCGTAAGACCAAAGTCTGAAACATCTATATCATAGAAATTAATGAATTGAGGAAACTCAATATCTTCTGAAATCCCTACTGGTCCCGCAGCACCATAGAAAGCCTGCTCTCCTCCTGTGAGTGTAGCATCTTCAAATGAATTATAAACCGAAACAATATTGTCTGAAGAACTAGATAATTCTATTACGTCGATGGTAAATGGTTCTTCAAATGAATTTATCCCAAATAAAGCCCCAAATTGAGATTCTAAAACAAATATATATTCTTCCCCTCCTGTTCTATAAAACCACAGACCAGATGAGTCGTCAAAATCGGAAGCGATAACACTTCCTGTTGCAGTAGTAGGACTGGAAAATACTACTCTTGTAGCTGTTCCAGCATTGGTAGGATCTCCCGTATCATTGGTAGCATAGTAAAGTATGTTTTTGGTATCATCCCACGAAATTCCATCCGCATCAATTCCATCTAATCCATCTATTGATACTTCTGCTAGTGTACCTGGTTCGCCTCCACTGATAGGCAAGTACCAAAGCTTGTTTCCTTGTGATGCATATAATCCTCCTGCATTATCATAAATGATTCCGCCCATACCACTTATCATCGGATCCCATTCTGAACTTGTAAACCAACTTTCATTTACTGTTCCTGTAAAAGGATCTACCTCGAAAATTCTTGGTTGCCCAAAATCTCCAACATAATATTTACCATCGACTATCGATACTGTGTGGCCAATTGATCCTGCTGGTAGGTCCCATTCTCCTGTCTTGCTTCTTGTGGATATATCATACTCAACAAGTTTTGCAGGTCCTGACATGCCTCCTCCAAAATCTGCGTTATTCAACAGACTCAACAACTTTGAACCATCACTCTTCAATCCCCATGCTTGGGTATATCCATCTTCTGCTTCCGCAAATATTTCTCCTTGGGGAGCAGTTCCATTTACATTAAAAATCTTTATCGTCCCATCTCCCAAACCACTTACGTAAGCAATATCATTTACAATCGTAATATCTTCTGGGAAAAAATCTGGATCGTCTGAGCTAAGATTGGAAGGTATCTGGGCTACCAAGCTCAATGTGAATATCAAGAATATTGATACGAGGATAAAATTATTTTTCATTTTTCTTTTTTGTTGATTAAATATTAAACTGAAGATTGTGTTAGAATTTTCCGTTTTCGTTTTTCCATTCTTGTTTTGGTGGAATTGGAGAGATGATATCCCAATGCTCTACGATTTGACCATTTTCTAGTCTGAACAAATCATAATAAGCAGTTGGAGCTCCTCCCAACTTTCCTTCACTTAACGTGAGAACAAAATTCCCTTCTCCCAAAACCTTGTGAATTTTTGTGTACTCCATCATCATCCCTTGTTCTGCCATAATCTTCATGGCCTCTCCCAATCCATTCAAACCATCTGCAACATTTGGGTTGTGTTGGATATATTTAGTTGGATTTATGTAGGTGCCGATCTTTTCCATTTCTCCTTTCATGAATACATTTTCAAGAAGGTCTCTCACTAATTGCTTATTAGCTTCTGTTTTAGCCTTGTCAGAAATATCTGTTTCACCATCTGTTTGAGTCCTTCCACTTGGATTTGGTTCTTGTTTTTCTATAAGATTGTCCCAGTGTTCAACAATAAGCCCATCCTCAAAACGGAAAACATCAAATCCGACTTGGGGTCCAAAAAAATTGTATTCAGCATGCGTAAATACATAATCTCCATCTTCGAATGCACGGACAACCTTTGCTGATCCTTCAGGAGGAAGGTGGTCTAAGATTCCTGCAAATGCTTCGTAGCCATCGCCTGAGGACAAATTATGTTGGATGTACTTATTAGGATTTATATAAGACAAAACACTTTTATCTCTCGTATTGAAGCTATTAAGTAGCGCAACAACTTTTTCTTTGTTAGTCATTTTCTGTTTAAAAATTTGTAACGGCCCATGCTCATACTTGCTTGGTCCATTTTTCCCATAAATTCCTTTGATACAGGCGCAGCCATGAAAGGATTTAAAGAAGCATCTGACAAAGCCTTGCTAGACCAATAAACTGCAACAACCTGAGTGCCTTGTTCATTGGCACCTGTCAATCTTTGTAAAAATCCCTCACGCAGTCCTGTAAATTCAGTTTCCACTCTTTGATTAATACCATCGAATTCTGTCATGTCAGTTCCAGGTTTAACATCAAATGCCATTATCTCTACGAACTGGCTTGCATCAGCATTGAATTTTTTATTCATAGTGTATCTCGACATCTTCATGCTAGAAGCGTCTATCATTTTTGCATAATCCGCTACTGATTCATCATTCATAAATTTACTCATTGAGGTTTCAGCACTTTTCAAGTCATCCCAGAAAACAACTACTACATAATTCCCTTCATCATCTACTCCACTTTGTCTTTTTACAAAACCAGATTGCTTACTTGTAAAGACACTTTCTATTTCCATATCTCTTTTTTCAAAAATTAGAGGACTTGTATCTGAAGTGATGTTGAAGGTGGTCACCTCCATGATTTTTTCATTATTCATGTCTGTATTGTTGTTTTTTGTTGTATCACAACCTATCAAGAATACTGCCCAAATCGCGAGCAATAACAATTTGCATTTGAAGTTCATAACCTTTACTTTAAATCAATGGTAAAATTCTGACCAGGCTTAAAATCATAACCCTCTCCTATCTCAACCACCAAAACTTTATCCGAATCTATTCTTAGATCGACTGCAGAATTGCTAACTGAAAATTCAGATACATTCTGAGATTCAGAAAATGTAAAATAGTAACGGTCAAATGTGTTCGCTTCCAAAACTCTAAACAAGGATCCGTAATTGGGATCATCAGTTTGAGCAACCACCGTAAAGGAAATGCTCGTTTCTTCAATGTCTATATCATATAGATTAAGTAGGTATGCAGGAAATTCAACTCCATCACCTATTGTGGCCGTGGCAGCCAAAGATCCTTCAGAAACCTGAAACAATTCTTCAATCGCGACTTCCGCATCCATAGTAAATGCCGTTGATTGAAAAGTGTTGGTAACTGTTACGCTTGAACCTAATATAATGATCTCATCGTCATCACAAGAAGCCAATATCAAAACCAAAAAAAGAAGTCCTATGTAGTTGATAATTTTCGAATTCCTCACTCTCAAACATTTGATTAAACAATTGCATGAAGATGGTGGAGAGTGAAAAATGACAAATGGTAAGAATGAGAAAGATAACTGTCAAAATAGGAAATTCGTACTAGTGCGCATTTCGGAATTCCATAGGTGAAATACTCGCAAATTTCTTAAAGTACTTAAAAAAGTTTGTTGAATCACTAAAGCCAGACATGTATGCTATCTCTTTGATTGAAAGATCTGTACCTATTAAAAGTCTCTTAATCTGTATCATTACTCTTTCATCAATAAAGACTTTCGGGCTTATATTTAATACTGATTTGACAATGTTATTCAGTGTCTTTGATGAAACACCCATCTTCATTGCATAGTATTGAACCTTCTTGCTTTCGAAACAGTCATCGTTTACAAATTTTTGGAACTCTAAAAATTGGGGGAGATGCTTTTTCCTTTTCTGGAAATTTCCTTTTTTTGCTTTGACTCTAAATAATTTTGTGATGACAATATGGAGAACACTTCTGGTTATCCCAATTGAGAAATCATCTTTTACCATATACTCTTGCGATAAATGTTTTATCAATACTGTAAAATCATGAAACTCATCCATTGAATTAAACTCGATTTTGGGATAACTCAATGCTTCATTAAACAACTGCATTGCTTTGGAAGCTTCCATTGCATTAAGATGACTCAGAATAAAGTCTTCCGTAAACACCAACAGAAACCCTTTGACATTTGGACTTCTAAAAAATTTATGAATTTGATCTTTTCTAATCAATAGAACTGTTCCATCCGAATAATTATAATCGGTAAAATCTATTGTATGATATCCTTGTCCTTCATACACGAAGAAGATTACATAAAACTGAACTATGTGAGTTTTAAAAATGTCATGATTCAATTGTTTTTGTAACAATTCTTCAACTTTTACTATATCAAAGAATGATTTAGGATTGGTCTGATTGTCAAATGTCACTTTAACCTTCTCTTTTTTCATACAAAATTTTAGAAGTTTGAATTTTCTAAATTAAAATTTATTTTCTTTGTAGAATGATTTGTAGAGATTTATACTTCTCTAATTCATCAAACTCTAAGAGGGTATAGCTCAGTTGGTTTAGAGCGCTTGCTTGACAGGCAAGAGGTCGGCAGTTCGAGTCTGCCTATCCTCACAAACAAAGCACAAGTATTTCTTGTGCTTATTTTTTATCTATGAAACACATTCTTCTTCTTTTCATTCTTACCCTTTCGGGCAATGTTTATTCGCAATCCATCAATCCGACAGGATCGATCGTTGAATTTGAAATTTCAAACTTTGGATTCAATACTGTCTCGGGTACTTTCGAGGACTTTCAAGGAACCATTGATTTTGATACCGAAAATCTAGAACTGTGCAATTTCGATGTTTGCATTTCTACAAATACTGTCAATACAAGCAATGCGAAACGCGACGCTCATTTACTTGAAGCCGATTACTTCAATGCCGAAGAATATCCTACCATTTGTTTCTCTTCACAAACCGTAAGCAAATCCAATCAAAAATTCGTCGCGACCGGAGAACTGACCATGAAAGGAAAATCTAAATTGATCACCATTCCATTTGAATTCGACGGTTTATCCTTTATGGGGTCATTTAAGATTGACAGAACAGATTTTAACATTGGTCCGGGAGGAGGATTCTCGATAGGAAAAAATGTAAAAGTAAAGATTCGATGCAATGTGAATTAGTTGACTTCACATTTCCATTACTTCGCTTACTTTTGCAGTCTAAATAAGAAACTACAGCATGTCCAAGTATGTTCTCATAGCAAGTTGTCCAGATAAAGTCGGTATTGTTAGAGCCGTTTCCAATTTCTTCTATGTGCTTGGTGCAACCATCTATGAAGCCTCACAATATGCAGACCCAAGCAACCATCATTTTTTTATGCGTTGGGAATTTGGACAAGGAAGCAAAGAACTTCCTACTGTAAAAGAAATCAAAACTTTCTTCTCCAATACAGCCGATGAATTCGGTATGCGTTGGAACATCTGCGATCTTGATGATAAACCCAATATCCTGATCGCGGTTTCAAAATATGGTCATTGCCTAATGGATCTACTCTACAGGTGGAGCCAGGAGAGATTTCCTGCTAATATTGTTGGCGTCGTTTCCAATCATGAAAAATTCAAAGAGGTGGTCGAAGGCCATCAATTACCATATTACCATCTACCGATAACAAAAGAAAACAAACCTGAACAAGAAGCGGAACTTTTGAATATCATGGATGATCTGAATGTAGACTTGCTCGTGCTCGCAAGATATATGCAAATTCTCTCTGATGATCTGTGTCAAAAAATCAAAGGAAAAGCCATCAATATTCATCACTCCTTTCTTCCAAGTTTTAAGGGAGCAAAACCATACCATCAAGCGCATGATCGGGGTGTGAAAATCATGGGTGCCACTGCACATTATGTAACCAGTGACCTGGACGAAGGTCCCATCATCGAACAAGATATCGAAAGGGTCGAACACTACTACGACAGCAGCGAGATGGTTCAGTTGGGCAAAGATGTAGAGCGTATCGTTTTAGCCCGTGCAGTTATTTGGCATTGCCAACACCGCATACTCTTGAATGGGAACAAAACTGTCATTTTTAAATAATTAATCCAAAGGATCTTTTCGAATCTTCAACTTTGTTGAAACTTTATCTGCTCCATCCGACAAGGTAATTATATATTCTCCGACACCAGCTTCTTGAATTTTAAATTTTTCGGGAAATTTGTAGGTCAGGTATCCATCCATCAATGGTGCAACCAATGCTCTCAGCTCATCTGATGAATCTGTTTCAGCAACTTTCTTGCTGGTCCTTCTAATTCTGGAATTATCAAATTCTCTTGCCAACTCCTCCATGATGGAACGCAATTCTTTTTTGTCATTTTCAGTAAGCTCATTTGTATCAAAGCTCCGGTCCCAATAGATTCGATTAAAGCCTTTCACAGGTTTTACTTTAAAAGACTTACTCAAAGAAGAATCATCCATTGACTGAATGGTAATTTCCAGACTATCGGTCGTATGCGTTTTAAAATTAATAGGCACATGAACTTCAGTCTTTGCACGAGGCACCGAAGAAGTATTGACAATCGACTTAGGATTGTCACCAGCAAAGATAAAATGTCCGCGTTGTCCACCTCTGCTCACATTATGCCAAAGTGTTACTTCCTTTTGATCGTATAGATGAATGCCGCCGAGTCCCAATTCTTTTTCCCATTGCTGAAGTGGTGAAATATCATCTAATATCCAAATACTTCT
>JAHDDD010000115.1 GCA_020629535.1 Saprospiraceae bacterium | reverse complement strand
GGGTGGGCACTAAGCATAAAGGACTGTTTAAGTATGCTTATGACACGAAAGAATGGCAGTGTTACAATGTGGCCGCACCAGGAAAAAGAGCTCTTGTGCCAGAGAGTGTCATTGTAATGATGAGGGATTCAAGAGAAGTCTTATGGATTGGTACAGATCAACATGGATTGCTTTATCACGATCCTTATCAAAATAAATTTCAGAGCATTGATCCACTTACCTCAAATCAGAATGTAGACTTAAGGATGCCGCGAAAGGTATTTGGTGACGATTTCGGTAATGTATGGATCGGATCCAATAATCTTGGATTGTGGAGATACAATAGAAAGGAAGATAAGATCAAAATTTTCACTAATGAAAACAGTTCTTCTTTTATGCCTGATAACTCTGCCATTCAATTATTTGCAGAAGGAGACAGCCTATGGATTGGACATAACGGAAAAGGTATTAGTTTGGTTGATATCCCATCTATGAAACTGATACAAGAATTAAAATTGGAATCTCAAGATGTTAGATTGAAGGACAATAATGTAATTTGGAATTTTTTAAGAGACAAAGAGAAAAATCTTTGGATTGGCACAAGAGAAGCAGGTGTTTTTATTTTCAATGAACTTGACAAAAAGCCACTTCATTTCCATTCTTTCAATTCTTCGTTGCCACACAACAGTATCATGTCAACCAATTTGCTGCCAGACGGAACTGTATTGGTTATGACGCGCATAGGAGGTATTTTTAAATGGTTGCCAGATGAAAACGACTTTGTTAAAGTCTTTCCTGAAAGTGACAGTTTAGCCGTTTCTCCAAAATCGCTTCACCCTGCTTCAGATGGAACCATTTGGATCGGTACTGACGGTAAGGGAGTATATGTTGTTGATAAAGAATTTAAAGTATTGGATCGATTGACAGTCGAAGGAAAGCATTTAAAAAACAATGCCATTTGTGCTTTTCTTGAAGATGATGATGCAAATGTTTGGGTGAGCACAAATTCTGGAGTCTCGAAAATTTCAAAGTCTTCTGGTGAATATGAGGCAATCCATTATGATAATCATGATGGGCTTTTATCTGATGAATTTATGTCAAGCGCTTACTTCCAAACCGACTCAGTATTTTGGTTTGGGAATATTGCTGGCATAAATTATTTCAATCCTTATGAGATGCAATCCAATCCTCACAAACCAGAATTGTATATCAAGTCCATTGACCTATTCGGTCAGGATCAAGAAATCCCAGATACCAACTATATGAATATCAAAGGGGTTGATTTTGACCATAATCAAAATGGATTTTCAATAGCTTACAGCACTATTGGTGCGACAGTGCCAGAACGAACAATGTATAGTTTTAAATTGGATGGATTGAACGATGAATGGAGTGCACCTAGCAATCGTACATTTACATCATTTACAAATTTGGATCCAGGCAATTACACATTTAGGGTTAAGGCTTCAAATTATGATGGGCTGTGGAACTCTGATGCAACTTCTTTTGATATCCAAATCAAAGCGGCATTTTGGCAAACTGTGTTGTTTAAAATATTGATTGGGATCGGTCTGTTGATCTGCGGACTATTACTTTACAGATGGCGAGTAGAACAAATCAAAGAGCAGGACAGAATTGAAGTAAAATATAGAAGAGATATTGCACAACTTGAACTCAAGGCACTTCGCGCTCAGATTAATCCGCACTTCTTGTTCAACACGTTAAACTCGATTAACAATTTTATTCTTCAAAGAGAAGAAGACAAAGCCTCCCATTTTCTTGTGAAGTTTTCTCAATTGATGAGGAATATTCTTGGAAATTCGTCCGAAACTTTTGTGAGTCTTGAAGAAGAACTCAAGACTCTTGATCTTTATATCCAAATGGAGAAAATGCGATTTGCTAACACATTTGATTATTTTTTGAATGTCAATTCTGATGTAAGAACCAATCACATTATGATTGCTCCGATGTTGATTCAGCCATTTGTGGAGAATGCGATTTGGCATGGTCTCTTGCATAAAGAGGGTCACAAAAACCTTGAAATCAATGTAGACAAGCACAACGACAAGCATGTAAAAATTTCTATCAAAGACAATGGTGTTGGTCGTGCAGCAGCAAGGAAAATCGAATCGAATGTGCAGAAAGGAAAGTCCTTTGGATTGTCGATTACTGAAAAGAGAATTAATTTAATCAATGAGCAGATGACACAAAAAGATAGCAAATCGAAAATGGAGATCATTGACCTGACGGAAGAAAAGGATGGAATGACTGGTACGATGGTAAATCTATTTATTCCAATTAATTTTAAAGCTCCGAAGTATGTATAAGTCAGTAATCATTGATGATGAGCAGAATAGTGCTTTTGCGCTTGAAAAGCTTTTGGAAAAATATTGTCCTGACCTTGAGTTGGTAAACATTATCAATGATCCCAGAGAAGGGCTTGAGTATTTACTAGCTAATGAAATCGATCTTTTATTTCTCGATATTCAAATGCCACACATCACTGGACTGGAATTGATCAAGCGGGTGCCGAAGAAAAACTTTCATGTGGTATTCACGACCGCATACGACCAATATGCCATAGAAGCGATTAAGCTTCAAGCGATAGACTATTTGCTCAAGCCTATTGACCCAGAACAGCTGGTGCAATCGGTGAGCAGATATATTGAATCTAAAAAGGATGAAAAAATTGAAGATTTATTAAATGGAGTAAGTAAAACATCCACCAATAAATTGGTGATACAGCTTCAAGATAAAACCTTATTCCTTGATTATAAAGAAATAAACTATCTGGAAGCAGAAAGCAACTATACTCATGTACATATGATTGATGGCTCAAATTATATGACTTCAAAAACCATAAAGCATTTTGAAGAACTTCTGAATCAGGAAGGGTTTTACCGCACGCACCAATCCTTTCTTGTTAATCTTGATTTGATTAGAGAATATTCTAAACCAGACCATTCGGTTGTACTTAAAAACGGCAAGTTTATACCCGTTAGTAAAAACAAAAAAGAGGGATTATTGAATCAACTTTTATGACTAACGGTCTGATAGTATCTTATGAATGTCAGTATTGTACGCTCTCAATGCTGGAATAACCGACGCGAGAAATCCAAGAGCCAAGGCAGACAGTACTATCCACATATCTTTTGGTCCAAATGACCATGCATTAAAGTCATAACGATATTGAACACCCATGTAATCTCCCATAAAGAACATGGCAATTCGGCCTAATATTAAGCCGATCATTGCACCAATAAATGCAAGTACCAGTCCTTCAATGATGATCATCGAAAATAGATTCATAGGACTTGCACCGGAAACTCTTAGAAGTGAAAGCTCATACTCCCGCTCCTTCAAGCTATTCAATAATGAGATGAAAATACTGATGGCAGAAACGACGGCAATGAGCAATGCGAGTATCTGAACGGCCTTTGTCCCAACTCCCATAAGACTATACAATCTATTGATTTGGTAAGCGGGTGATGCGGCCATCATATCAGTTTGATCATTGATGGTCCTTGGCATATTCAGAGCATGGATATTTGTTTTGCTTTTGTATTGAATAAGCATGGAAGTGATCTCCTTATCTTCATGAAAAAGCAAGTCTTCTCTTGAATTATCGTGGACATGATCGTGGTGATGATGATGTCCATGATGGTCATGGTCATGATCGTGTTCATGTTCATGATGATCATGATCATGCTCGTGGCCATCATGATCGTGGTCATGTTCTTCATGAGGTTCTTCATCCACATGATCGTGTGCTGCCCAAACGCTCGCAGTCGGAGTGAGGATCAATTGATCCAGAACACTGGCTGAAGTTTTTAGGATACCAACAACTTTAAGTTCTCCATGATCGTGCAGCATATCTTCATCTTGAACAAAACCATGTGAGCTTTTAAAGGTATCGCCTATTTTTAAATTAGCTTCTCTTGCAACTTTTGATCCGACCACAACATCCATGGTATGTTGAAACATTTTCCCTTCAGCCAATTCTCCTTTATATAGATGAACCATGGCAGGTTCGGTCCCCACAATTCTAAAACCTTGATAGCTGTCGCCAAGTGAAAGTGGTACAGTTTGTTTGATTAACGGATGGTTGGGTCTTAAATAGGGTTTCGCTTCTTTGACAGAAATGTTTCCAGTAGGATTATCGATGTGGTACATGTTGCAAAGTATCATTTGCAATGGACTACCTTTTGCTCCAACTACGAGATCGATTCCAGCCAGATTATTGTTGAATTTTTCTTTGAGTTGATCATTGAGAATGAACAAGAAACTGATTAATCCAACACCAAGTGCAAGGAGTAAAATATTCAACAATAGACTCAATGGTCGGTGCACTATGTTCTTCCAAGCAATTTTAAACATGGGCATCCAATTTTGATAATTCTACATGTTTGTCAACCAATGATTTCAATCGGCCGTCGTGGGTAACGATGATAAGGGAAGCATCGATATCATCAGCATGTTTTTTCAATAAATCGTATACGGCCATACAGTTGGTGTCGTCTAAAGCAGAGGTAGGCTCATCTGCTAGGACCAATTTCGGTTTTGTTACCAATGCTCTGGCAATGGACACTCTTTGCTTTTCCCCTTCACTTAGAGAATCCGGACGTTTGTTTGAATATCGATCAATGTTCAATTTGGATAAAAGCTCATTGCAGTATCTTATATCAGATGGGATGCCAGCCAATTTTTGCGTGAGACTAAGGTTCTCTATGACGGTCAATGCTTTTACGAAATGATTTTTTTGAAAAATAATTCCGATTTGTTCGCCTCTAAATTTGTCAAGTTTTCTGCCCGCAAGCTTGCCAATATCTGTGTTGTTAATCAGAATGGTGCCTGATTTGGGCTTCATTAATCCTGCTAAGAGGTGCAGTAGAGTGGTCTTTCCTACTCCTGACTGACCGATGACCAAGCAGACTTCATCTGGCAAGACCTGAAGATCCGGAAATTGCATTTTTGGTCCTCCCGGATAATTATACATGAGATTGTTAACTTCAATCATACCGTCAAAGATAAAAAGTCGTTAACTTTAATAGGTATTGCCAACCAAGTTTGATTACCATATGATGAGACTTATAATGCAATGAAGAACATTTTTTCGATATCATTGATAATATGCCTCTTGGTAGGATGCATTCCAGAGGAGCAGCCTTTGGATACGGCATCATTTTTCCCATACGAAAAATATGAGGGCAAAACAGTGGTTGTATTCAAAAACATTCATGGAGAGGAATCCAAATTTGGTATTTCTTTCAATGGAGTAAGCAGTAATTCCAATCAGGATGAAATTGTGTTAACAAATTTGGCCAACTCCACTTTTAAGATGACTACCATTGTTAAAAAATCTGGTATAGAAGGAGTTGAGGTTTTACTCGAGACGTCTGATCCCTTTGTTGGACAGCAGTCCTTTGGAAGGATTGTTATATCTAGTCAATTGACACCCATCCAAGGAGACTTTTATAGTGAAATAGACATTTTAGGACGGAAGCATGAGAATGTATTTGCTACATTTTTCAACAGATTTACAAATATCGATGCTTTACCTCCGCAGTTTTTATTTACTAACAACAATCTTGAGATGTATTATACAACAACCGAAGGTATAGTAGCCATCAGATTGGGTAAGCAAGTTTCATCTTATCTTTTCTTTGACCGATTAGAATAAAAAATAATGTTATGAAAAGACTATTAATACTCATGATTTCTGTTTTGTTTTTGTCTTACTGTTCTGATGAAGAACCAGAGGTTTCACAATTTGATATAGAACAATATTTTCCTTTTGAAAACTATAAAAACAGTAGCACAGCAATTTTCAAAAATTCTGTTGGGGAAGAGGTAATATTTGACATTGAAATCGAAGAATTTGACAGATTCAATGAAGTTGTCCTTACTAGGAGAGATGATAAAACTGTTGTGATGGAAACCAAAATATACAACGGGCCTTTTGACACTCCGATCATAGTTGAGACTCAATTGTATACCCAATCTGATGGAATTTCATTTTTGAATTCCACCATTCAAATAAATGAAAATTTTAGTTCACCAGGTGCTTTCATTGATGAAAAGAATATCCTTGGAGTGGATTTTGAGAACTTGTATGCATTCATAATAGATACATCCGGAGAGTTTAATCCAACCACGACGACACGAGAATATTATTATAATCTTGATTTGGGTCCAGTTGCTTTACGAACAGGTAATTCTCTTTCGACCTACCTCGTGTACGATCGATTGGAGTAATATCTTTTTAGATTTAAAGATCAAACCAAGTATTGCCGACTTTATGTCTCAGTCGTGGCTTACCGTCTGCCGTATTTGTTCCGTCATCAACATAGAAATGGCCGCTGCCAGGTGGAAAGCTGCGCATGGGCATTAAGTTAAACGCTTCGCCTGGGGGACCTTGAGGTCCTGTTGCCGGAGTTCCCCAAGATGCTCCAGTTGGTCCTACAGGTCCTTCGGCTCCAGTAGCGCCAACTGCTCCTTGTTCGCCAGGTTGTCCGTCTACGCCTCGATCGCCTAGTAAGTCAAAGGTGGAAGAAACAAACGCATATGGAACCGTTAGTATTTTTTTCGATCCAATGAATTTAAATTGTGACTCGATATTTGTACCATATTTGGAGAAATAGACAGCTATGTAAAAATCTTCCTCCGGTGCTTCTTTCAAGGCGTATACAACATCAATAAATTCTGATTCATTCTTTGAGCCAACATCAATCTGAAAAAATCCAGATCGTGCAAAAGGCATGTGATGAATTTCTTTAAAAATTTCGACACCTTGTGGATTGCCTTTCACGATTTTGACGAGCAAGGCCATATTGGCATTGACATTTTCGACATCATCATCGTAAATAATGAAGCCATTGTATGAAAATGAGAATGGAATCTGAACATTGGCAGTGCAATCTTCAGATTGAGCAATGGTTTGGAACCAAGAAAAAAGTAATAGTATTAATATTTTAAGAATGTGATTTTCCATTTTGCTATGAATTTAAATATCAATCCAATTGGTACCATCGTAATATCGCAGACCCATTTGTTCATCTTCTCTGTTTGTTCCATCATCAACATAGAACAGACCCAATACTGGATTACCAGGTTCTTGACTCATTGCTCTCAAGAATGACAATCCACTGGCGCCCTGTGCTCCTGCATTTGATACTCCAGGACCCCATGTTGAATTTCCCGCAGGACCGGGAGGTCCTGCAGCGCCTGTAGGCCCGGTTGGTCCTGGAGGTCCCTGGACACCATCTTGACCTTGATAAGGAGTACATGTTGGTACGCATTCAGCGTTGAATGCAAAAAGCGCATACGGAACTGTCAACATTTCATTTACTTCAAAGTGTACATAATCGGTTTCATCATCCAACTTGAGCTGTAGTTCAATGAAGTTTGGTTTTGACCAGTCGATGGCTGAGAATTCAATGGTTTGATCATTACCATTGCCAATTTCTATCGTCAATTCTCCATCAGGACCTGTTTGTTTCACATGTGTTTCTGAAAAAAGAATAGGGCCATCTGCTGCTAGCTGTCGAATTTGTGCTTTGAGGGTGATGAGTTGATTGTTTACTGCAATACCTTCATCATCTTTAATCAGAGTTTGATAATGAATGGCACTTGATTGTGACCAAATAAAATGCCCAGAAAGGACAATCAAGAAAGTTAACAGGTATTTCATATGTTTTATAATAACGTGGTGCATGTATATGTTTAAAGATCAATCCATGTTTGCCCTGTATAATATCTTAGCCCAGGTTTTGAGTCTTCTCTGTTGGTACCATCATCCAGATAAATCCTGCCTGCCACAGCTCCGGGAGACTGACTCAACATTTCGGTAACAGGGATCCCAGGATCTCCATCAGGACCGGTTGCTCCTTGTGGTCCCGGGCCTCCAGTAGCTCCTTGCGGTCCCGCGGGTCCAGGTGCTCCTTGTTCGCCAGGTGGTCCAGGCGGACCAGGCAAACCATCAAATCCATCAATACATATCAGATTCTTTGCAAAATGACACAGTGGGACAATTTGGAATTTTTGGAAGCCAAGGGATTTTACACCCTGACCATTTTGTAAATCGTATTCTATACCAATAAAAGGTATTCTTTCATGCCATTTGATTTCCTCAAAGGAGTTGATGGAAGCTTGACCACGACCAACCACTAGATTGAAGATCCCGTTTTGGTCTGTTGTGATTTCTTGAGTTTCAGAATATAGCACTTCCTGTCCCAATTCATCACCTGCGATATGGACATTAAAAATAGCGGTCTTGTTGACGAGGCTATTTCCATCTGCATCTGTCAACCATCCCTGATAGCTGAAATAATCAGGTACTTGGGCAAAGCAAATTTGAGTTGTTAAGAAGATGCAGATGGTTAAATAATTTTTCATGATGTTCTCTTTAAGTTCAATCAATGGGTCGCCTATTGAAAATCTGTTTTGATGATCTTTTTAAACTGAGTCATTGAATTTTCATGGATACACTCAAGAAGGTAAGACCCAGATTTATATCCATTTAAATTAACGCTTTGGCTGTATTCTTTGATCAGAATTTTTTGACCTAAGGTATTATAGACAACAATTTTTGGGATTTGCTGATCAAAGTAAACAACTCCCGTCGTCGGGTTTGGGAAGATTTTGATTTTTGGTAAGGTCAATAATTCTTCATCTTTAGAAAGAAGAGGTGTTTGTTGATTATCATCAATGATCACCGGATATTCTTCTACGTATATGGAATTAACCGTATTGGTGACGATAGCGGGATTGTAGTCAAAATATATATGAGCGGTATTGGAAATTTCTGTGAATTCTTCAATCCCATTGTTTGGTGAAATGGAGAATGTCACAAGACCATTGCTGCCCTCAAGATTGGTTGTACTGTCTGGCAGAAATATTTGATTAAATCTAAAATCGACTATATGAGGATTACTTTCTTTGTGCACCACTCTTAATTGATTTGGATGCGTGGTGTATAAGACATTGAATGTTGAAATATCAAGATCTTTGCTAAGAGTATCTGTCACGACCACATTTTCAGCATAATCATTTCCGGTGTTTTGAAATCGAAGAGTGTAAAGCAGCTCTTGCTCGAATAGAACGTAATGGTCAGGTCTGTCTGGATAAACCAATTTGTCATTTGGGTCATAAGAGCAGCGAAGTTCTTTCTCAATGATTTTCTTTTCTGAGAAGCCATTTAATTGTGACCATGCAGAGAAATAAAAGGTATCACCCACAGCAACGTTATCAGAAATACCAGGAACAGCCAAATCGAAAACGATTCCTTTTTTCTCGTTTGGTTTGAGTTCACAAATCCACCCAAAGATGGAATCATTGACTGTAAGATCAGGCTCTATTCCTGTAAAGAAAATGTCTTCAATTCTTGCATCATAATTGAACCAAATAGTATCATGTTTAAGTATAGGAGATTCATTGAACACAGAAAGACAATGCCAAACAGTATCGTTACACCTGAAGCTTTCAGAAAACAGATTTAAACTAATTTCACAATCTTCAGGATCAATATAAAGACCAAATTCTAGTTCGATCCAGTTTGAAGATTCATTGATTGTGAAGTTAAAAATCTCTATTGATGTCAATGGATATCCAAAGCTACCTAATGTATTAAACGATGCTTCGTATTCTCCAGGCTCAACAAATATGATGATACCGTCTCTATCATTATTGGAATAAATTTCCCCGTTAAGGGCCATTGAACCGATGCTGATGTAGGGCTCATTGGCATCTTTTTCGCCATCTTGGTTTTCATCTGACCAAAAGCGGACAGACACAAATGACCTTGGGCTTTGTAGTTGTGCACCGGCAAGCAGTCCGTTTTGAAGGCAAGCTTCATCAGACCGATTAAGTCGATTTAAGGGTTCACCACCGTTGAGAAATAATTGGTTTGATGTTGAAGATGAATGACTCGCACCAACAGGAGAAATTGTTGAGAATCCTAGGGTTTGGGCTTTGATCATTTGCCCCACCACTAAAAGCAGCAGAAATGTAATGGCTTTTCTCATTGTCTAAAAAATTTTAGGAGAAATGCTCCTATCAATGTAACACCATGAATAAATGATTCGCAGCAGCGAAGAGGAATTTTATTGATTATTGATTAAAATAAGAAGACACACTTCTATTTTCAATATGTGCTATCTTTGAGGCTTT
The DNA here is from genome assembly GCA_020629535.1 of Saprospiraceae bacterium. Classification (GTDB taxonomy): domain Bacteria; phylum Bacteroidota; class Bacteroidia; order Chitinophagales; family Saprospiraceae; genus JAHDBF01. The sequence goes on along the minus strand of JAHDDD010000115.1, from coordinate 1,262 downwards.
ATTCACGTTTCCTGCAAAAGCGATGGGTATGAAATTATATAATAAAACTGATAAAAGGGTTTTAAAAGAAGCCCTTATGAATGAAGGGTTTGAAAGGACGACTTTGTCTTTTTACAAGTATTATAACTTGCCCAATCCTCAATTTTTTCGCGATCACCTTTATATATTATTGAATAGCGTTGATGTTTTCGGCAGAATTTATATTGCTTCTGAAGGTGTCAATGGTCAAATTTCAGTTCCGACACATAAGATGGATGAATTCCAACAGCGGATGGACGAGATTATTTTCTTTCAAGGCATGAGGTTGAACATTGCTATTGAAGATGATGGAAAATCATTTGTGAAACTCATTATAAAACTCAGAAACAAAATTGTTGCTGATGGGCTAAATGATGAGACCTTTGATGTTACGAAAAAAGGGACGCATATCAATGCACGTGAGTTTAATGAATTGACTCAAAATCCGAAGGCTGTCATCGTAGATATGAGAAATCATTATGAATCTGAAGTTGGGCATTTTGAGGGAGCGATTACTCCTGATGTAGCCACCTTTCGGGATTCATTGCCCATCATCGAAGACATGTTGGAAGACAAAAAAGATACCCCATTGATAATGTATTGTACAGGTGGAATCAGATGTGAGAAAGCAAGTGCCTATTACAAGCACAAAGGGTTCAAAGATGTCTATCAGTTGGATGGAGGAATCATAGAATACGCCCGACAGGTGAAAGAACAAGGTTTGGAGAATAAATTTATTGGAAAAAACTTTGTGTTCGATGACCGATTGGGGGAAAGGATTTCAAATGATATCATTGCGAAATGTCATCAATGTGGTGCCCCTTGTGATGAACACACCAATTGTAACAACAGTGCCTGTCATATTCTATTCATTCAATGTCCGGAATGTGCAAAAAAGTATGACCAATGTTGTTCTCAGAAATGTTGTGATTTCATAAAGCTACCTGAGGAAGAAAGGGCGATGAAAAGAGGCATAGAGGAATTTAATGGATCTAAGTTTTCAAAGGGAAGGTACAAGGCACATCATCAGGAAGATGAGTTGGATGTTCAATAATGAGCATAAAAGAGAAAAGTATAAATAAGTATTCTAGAGAAAAGAAAAAAATGGGATCGGTCGACGACACATAGCCCAATCCCAAATTTATAGATTATCTAGGCAGCTTCATTAAGAGGTTCCCAACTTGGAACGGTCTCAAAATTCATAGCGCCAGATACTCTGTACATAAACCCAATTTCAATTAATC
>JAHDDD010000114.1:7482-11428 GCA_020629535.1 Saprospiraceae bacterium | reverse complement strand
AGGATAATAGTATCCGAGTGTCGTTCCTTGAGAATTTTGGCCGGTGCTTGCATTCTCAGTGATGAAAACATTGATCGCATCATCTACTTTTGAATTGACGATAGCATTGGCACTGCTTCCAGGAGAGTCGTAAATACCTTGATTGTCTAATTCTGCAAAAAGATCTTTAAAGTATGGCACCATTTCAATTTGGGCATATTCTCTTTGAAGCTTACACATTTGGTCGAGAATGGAAGAAATTTTCACTTTTCCATCACCATTTCCATCACCAACTCTGTGAAATTTCACAGGCACGTACCGGGTCATTGATCGGTTTTCTATCTTATCTAGATTCCTTTTGTTTTCCATGAGTCTTTCTGTGATCATGTGTTCATGGCTTGTTCCACACACATGTTTTTGTGCGGAAATGTTAAAAGCCAGAAATGCACAGAAAAGAATTAATTGCAGACGCATTTTCATCTTTCGAATTTTTATTTGGCAAATGTAATTTAAACTGTATATATACTAGGTTATTTTCAGGACTTTTCCCTCAAAAACCATTACTGTCTTCAGGCTTAACAAAAAAGGGAGCTTTAGCTTCGAAAAGGACTAATATTTTGACTTTAAAACGAGTATATTCTCGGTGTTTTCATCAATGGCATGTCTTTCATCTATACCTGCTTTTGGCACTGCGACGACTCCATTTTGATCTTCCAGAACGAGACAATAGTATCTATCCAAGAAATTGAATCCTTTCTCCTTTAGAAATTTGTTCAATGACTTTGAGCCTTTATGCATACCCAATGGTTTGATTTTGTCACCTTCTTTCATATATCTGACGATGAAGGGCAACTTTACCTTGTCCAGATCTAAGTACAACTTACCGTCTTCAAAATCAATGCTCTTTTGTTGGTTAATGCTACTTTCGAAATATGGCGAATGATCGGGTGGATTTAGTTTAATGTCATCAATCCACTCGGGTTTTTCTTTGTAACCTCGGTATATGAATTCTTCATCATGTACGACCAACCAAGGCCCTGCTTCGAACTTGGCTTGATAATTTTTCGATTCTATAATTTGATCAATTTGGGATCGGCTAAAATGAAATGCAAAATCCGCATCATAATGTAGATAATGCTTTCCATATGGATATTTCAAAAAGGCCTTGCTTATTTTTTCATAGAAGAAAGAGTGGGGTGTAGGTCGAACTTTCGTAGTGAGTTCTTTTAACTTTTCTGATATGGTGGAGTAGGCAATATTGTTTCTGATCTTTTGTCTGTTGACCAAACCCAACACCCGCTCGTCAAAATTTTCAAAACGATCTCTTAGCTTGGGGATGATTTCATTTCTTAGAAAATTGCGGTCGTATTTATTTGACAGATTACTGCTGTCTGTTCTGTATTTGACGTTGTTTTGTTCCGCATATTCAATGATTTCAGCTTTTGTGATATCGAGTAAAGGTCTGATGTAAATGTACCCAATGTTGGACATCTTTTGAATATCGTATCCTTTGAAGACGCTCAATAACGTGGTTTCCAATTGATCTGATTTATGGTGTCCAAGAGCAATCCATTTACATACTTTTCCATCATATAATTTTCGGAAGAAGGCTTGTCTTTCATTCCGTGCCCAAACTTGGATATTTTCTTTATTGGCAGGGTCGAAATGCACCTTTTTGAGGAAAAATTCAAGTTGATTTTCTTCGCAAAATTGTCTTACAAATGCCTCATCCCCATCAGATTCCTGTCCTCTCAGACCATAATTTACATGTGCTACTTTGACTTCGATTCCCATTTTCATCAATACATCCAAAAGGACCATAGAATCCATGCCACCGCTGACAGCGCAGACAATTGGTTGCTTACGCGGTGAAATAAACCACTCAGACCATTGATTTAATCGATTTAACATTTAAATTTGTTGTGTATTAGTCAGGTTAGTTTATTTCCCATGAAAAACTTCACCATCCTATTCACGTGTTTTTATGCAATTTCCTTTTGCGTAGGTTGCAGTTCATCTCCTACGCCAGAAAGCCCGAAGATACAGCAAGACATCAAATCTGCAGCCCAATCTTCATTTAAAGAAGATCAAAAGGTTGATCCAAAATTGCGCTCACAAGCGCTAGGAATTCTTGCACATCGTATCAAACACGATCCTAAATCATACGCCATCATTGAAGCCGGCATACTCAATTACGAATATGTTTACAACGGACGTCAAATGTCCAAAAAGGGGGAATATACGGGCGATTGGATCGATTTCAAAAATGATTTCACCTACGATTATGGCAGATACGACTCCGTTTTAGGTGGAGGAAGATACCATTACAGCATGGACAAAGGTGAACTCGTCATGGTAGACAATGAGGCCTCAAAAAATCCACAAGAGTGGACCATCAAAGCTGGAGGTGATATGATCGTGAAAGTAGGTACCCAAACCTATGGCAACAATGCCTTCCAAATAAAACTCAATAGAAGTCCAGAGAAACCAAGCAAATAGATGGATTTAATTACTAATACTCTGTCAAGTAAATTTCTACAATTCTATTCCTTTTTCCTAGATGAAAAACGAATCCAAAAAATCATCCCGATTTAAAGCGGCCCTCCATGGCTGGCTCCCACACCCAATTTATCCCGATGTATCGGGACCAAATCGGGAAGGCTATGCTTCTTTTGGCTTTGATAAAATTGAGGGTATGCTTTTATTTATATCTAATTAGTAATGAATAATGGGTAATTGGCTGTACCTGAAAGTTTATCCCATTTTATTTGAAGAATTGCCAAATTGCCAAATTGAAAAACTACCAATTATACATTGTTCATTATTCATTATTCACCACTCAGAACAAACCATTCACAACTCACCACTCACTAATAAATACTCAGCACTCACCATTCCATCAACGCCTTATCCCTTGACTTGATAGCCAGCGTTGGTACTTTCTCGCATTTGCATTGTGCTGGGCCAGGGTGTTGGCAAAGCTGTGTCTCCCGCTATTGTCTGGTTTCGCGCAGAAATATAAATACTTATGACTTTCAGGATGTAGGGTAGCATCTAGGGTAGAAATATCGGGCATGTAAATGGGCCCCGGTGGAAGGCCTGGATATTTGTAAGTATTGTAAGGACTGTCAATGGCCAAGTGCTTATTGAGAACCCTTCTGATGGAGAAATCACCAGCAGCGTATACCACCGTAGGGTCGGCTTGGAGTAGCATGTCTCTTCTTATTCGATTGAGATAGACACCAGCTATTCTACTTTTTTCATCATTAACCAATGTCTCTTTTTGAACAATGGCTGCAAGCGTGCATATGTCGTATTCTGACATACCCATTGATTCTGCTTTTTCTTTTCTGCCATTTTTATCCCAAAAAGCATCTCTTTCTTTCTTCAATCTTGCGATCAGGTTTTCCATGCTTACATTCCAGTAGACCTCATAGGTATTTGGAATAAATTGACACAATAGATGTTGTGATTTGATATTCCACTTCTCAAGAAGATCTTCTGAGCTCATTGCTTCAAGGATCGTAAGCGAATCAAGTTCTATCTGAGAAGCTATTTTTCCTGCTAATTCAGGCACAGTACGTACATTGTTGAATGTTAGACGGACCGGCTTTTGTTTGCCTGATCGAAGATGACTGATAAGTTGTCGATTGCTCCATCCATTTTTGATCTCATACAATCCAGATTTGATTTTGCCTTGACCAAACTTCATCAATTGAGCTACCTGCTGGAATGAATTAAGATCAGACACCATTGACCCACTTTCCATGATGGACAATAATTCTTCAAAATTCGCATCAGTTGGAATGTAAAGATCAGCGCTTTCTTCTTTTAATTTAACATTCGGAGACCAAATGGTTATGTATGCAAAATCGCCTGCAACGCATCCCATGATCAAAAGGAAAATGAACAAATACAAAAGTTTCTTTAGCATGCAATTAGTATTGCTCCTTTTCGGAAGGGAAAT
>JAHDDD010000114.1:0-7472 GCA_020629535.1 Saprospiraceae bacterium | reverse complement strand
CCAATGTAATTTTCAACAGCACCTTTGATGTCTGAGTACAGATCAAGATATCTTCTTAGAAAACGTGGATTAAATTCTTTTGTTATTCCGAGCAAATCGTGGCTTACCAAAACCTGACCATCACAATGTTGCCCTCCACCAATACCAATGGTTGGAATTCTAAGTGATTCAGAGACTTTTTTCCCAAGCTTGGCTGGTATCTTTTCTAGTACAATTCCGAAGCAACCAATTTCTTCCAATAGCTTGGCATCTTTTTTCAATTGTTTTGCTTCTTCTTCCTCTTTTGCCCTGACGACATAGGTTCCAAATTTGTAAATAGACTGAGGTGTAAGACCAAGGTGGCCCATCACAGGAATTCCTGCTTTTAATATTCTTACAATGGAGTCTTGTATTTTCTCACCACCTTCAAGTTTAACAGCATGAGCTCCACTTTCCTTCATGATTCTAATGGCACTTTGCAATGCTTTTTTAGAATCTCCTTGATATGTTCCAAAGGGTAGATCGACTACGACCAAACACCTTTTTATTCCTCTCACCACAGACTGAGCGTGGTAGATCATTTGATCAAGAGTGATGGGCAAAGTGGTTTCATGACCAGCCATAACATTGGAAGCTGAATCACCTACCAACAGAATATCGATACCTGCCTCGTCAAAAATACGGGCCATACTATAATCGTAGGCAGTGATCATGGCTATTTTCTCACCATTGTCTTTCATGCCTTGTAAGACGTGGGTTGTGATCCTTTTAATTTCCTTCTTTGCTGTGGACATATTTGGTTAGATTTATTTGTCAAGCCTTAAAGCGGGCTAAATATCTAAAATCGCCACCATTATTTGTTAAGAATATGGAATGAAATATTACGGATAATTTACAAGTCTCAATATTCCAATCATAAATGAGAATATAGGCTATGTTCAAGGGCCAAAAGCGACAAAGTAAGCGAATTAATCGACCTAAAAGTCCCACGTCTCATTGCTTTCCATAAAATATCAATTATGTTTGCAGCATGAGAATTTTGGCAATTTTATTAACGGTGGCTTTACTGTTCGGTTCATGTGAAAATGATCTCGATTTGGTCGATGATTATAAAAACATACCTGTCCTTTACGGAATGTTAGCAAAACCGGATTCCACCCAATATTTCCGTTTAGAGAAAGGCTTTGTTGATCCTACCACTTCTGCATTGATCATCGCACAAAATCCAGATTCTCTATACTACCCAAATGCAACAATTGAAGTAGTAAATAATAAGACAAATGAAACTGTCACGCTTGAACGCATTGATGGAAATTTGGAAGGATTGGTAAGAGACGATGGCGTATTTGCCAATGACCCAAATTTTCTTTACAAATTCTCCATCATTGATTTTCCATTGAATGATGATGATACATACACAGTGCAGATTAATACTGGAAATTCTGATAGCATCATAACCGCCACCACAAAGATGATCGGAGAACCAAGGATTATTACTCCTGGTGTTGCCAGCTCCATTGATTTTGATTATGTCCAACCTACGAAAATAAGTTTCCGTGGTCAGAGAGGAAGCGCATTGTTTGATGTCAGGATGTTCATCAATTATAAAGAAAGAAGCATTTCGTCAGGTGAAAATTTTGTAGATAAATCTCACGAATGGAGGATTGTGAAAAACATCATTGCTGAAGATTTTGATGATGATGTAATTACCATTATTCATGAAATCGATGGTATAAATTTCTACTCAGAATTGGCGGCAGCTTTGAATGAAGACTCCGACATCGAAAGAAGATTCAGAAATATTGATTTGGTCGTAACAGCAGGAGGTAGCGAGATATTCGAATATGTTTCAGTTACGCAGGCAAATACAGGATTTACCTCCTCTCAGGTGGTTCCAACATATACAAATCTATCTTCAGGTGCGGGTTTGTTTAGTTCCATTCACTCTGTAACAAAGAGATCCATTCCACTTTCCACACCTAGCCTTGATTCGTTAGCGAATGGAGAATTGACAAAACATTTGAACTTTAGGATTTAAGTAAGTTTAAATGTTAAAGGTTGGATTTTTAAATTTCTAAACTTTTGGCAGTCCATAGAGATTCTAAATGCTTTTAGTTCGTAGTCGTCCTTTCATAAAATACTGACGCACTTCCTGAAAATTTGTCAGATTTCAGTCAATTTTTCACCCACAAATACAGGGTTTTGTACATTTTGACATGAAAATTCCATGCATTTTGGCTTGGCATCACTATTGACGATTAAGGTTGTTTATAACCATTAATTAGCAAAATTTAATAACGTAATATCATGGGTAAAATAATCGGAATAGACTTAGGTACAACCAATTCTTGTGTTGCCGTTATGGAGGGAAATGAACCTGTTGTCATTCCCAATGAAGAAGGAAAGAGAACTACACCATCTATCGTTGCTTTTCTTGACAATGGAGAAAGAAAAATCGGAGATCCCGCAAAAAGACAGGCCATTACCAATCCTACCAGAACGGTGGCTTCTATAAAAAGATTTATGGGGCAAAGATTTTCTGAAGCAGGAACAGAGAAGGACAGGGTGGCTTATAAAGTTGTAAAGGGTGATAATGATACCATCAGAGTAGAAATAGATGGTAGAAAATATACACCACAAGAAATTTCAGCAATGGTCCTTCAAAAAATGAAGAAGACTGCGGAAGATTTTCTGGGAACAGAAGTGACAGATGCGGTTGTAACGGTACCAGCATATTTCAATGATTCACAAAGACAGGCTACCAAAGAAGCAGGTGAAATTGCCGGACTGAACGTGCAAAGAATCATCAATGAGCCAACAGCCGCAGCCCTGGCCTTTGGATTGGATAAGAAGACAACTGATTCTACCATCGCGGTTTTTGACCTTGGGGGAGGAACATTCGATATTTCCATTCTTGAATTAGGTGATGGTGTATTTGAAGTAAAGGCTACCAACGGTGATACCCACCTTGGTGGAGATGATTTTGATCAGGTAATCATTGATTGGTTGGCAAACGGCTTCAAAGAAAGTGAGAACATTGATTTAAGAAAAGATCCGATGGCATTGCAGAGATTGAAGGAAGCAGCAGAAAAAGCAAAAATTGAATTGTCATCGAGTCAGGAGACTGAAATTAATCTGCCTTACGTGACAGCCGTAGATGGTGTTCCAAAACACCTTGTCATGAAATTGAGTAGATCAAAGTTTGAGCAATTGGCAGATAATCTTGTACAAAGAACTTTGAAACCATGTGCAGAAGCATTGAAAGATGCAGGACTTTCTAAGTCGGAAATTGACGAAGTGATTCTCGTTGGAGGTTCAACCAGAATTCCTAAAATTCAAGAAGCCGTTGAGCAATTCTTCGGTAAGAAGCCAAACAGAGGAGTTAATCCTGATGAGGTGGTTGCTGTTGGCGCATCAATCCAAGGTGGAGTATTGAGTGGAGATGTTCAAGATGTATTGTTGCTTGATGTCACACCACTTTCTCTAGGAATTGAAACAATGGGAGGAGTGTATGATGTGGTCATTGAGTCTAACTCAACCATCCCAACAAAGAAGTCAAAAGTGTATTCTACTGCAACTGACAACCAACCAAGTGTAGAGATTCATATTCTGCAAGGAGAGCGTCCGATGGCGAGAGATAACAGACCAGTCGGTAGATTTATCCTTGATGGAATACCACCGGCGCCTAGAGGTATGCCTCAAATCGAAGTAACCTTTGATATGGATGCCAACGGTATCTTGAATGTGTCAGCCAAAGACAAGGGTACTGGCAAAGAACAGAATATCAAGATCGAGGCTTCCACTGGATTGTCACCGGAGGAGATCGAAAGAATGAAGACAGAAGCTGCAGCGAATGCAGACAGCGATAAGAAGGCGAGAGAAGAGGCAGATAAATTCAATCAAGCTGACAGTCTCGCATTCCAAACGGAGAAGCAGTTGAAAGAGTATGGAGATAAGATTCCAGATGATAAGAAAGGAGCCATAGAAGCTGCATTGACTGAGCTAAAAGCTGCCAATGAATCTAAAGACATTGTAGCGATTGACGCTGCCATGGAAAAGATGAATACGGCATGGCAAGCGGCAAGTCAGGATATTTACCAAGCCCAACAAGCTGCTGGAGCGGATGCGACAGCAAGTGCGGGTGGAGCGACCGAATCAGCTGACGCCGGTGCAAACGGCAAAGCAGATGAGGAAGTGACAGACGTTGAATTTGAAGAAGTGGAAGGAGATAAGTAGGAAATTTAATGAGTAATGAGTAATTGGTAATGAGTAATTTTCATTTACCTTGATTACTTATTAAGACATATATTTTCTTCTATAAAAGAAGGCTTGCGTAGTGCGAGCCTTTTTTTATTGAAATGTGAGCGAGCATATTCTTTCAAATCCGTTGATTACATTAAATTATCGGAAGAAAAGATGTAGAAAATAAATTTAGAAGAACAAGGAAAGGTTGAAACTATAATTGCCACCTTTGGCAGGCGAAACAACTATTATCATACGTTAGAATTATTTTTAAATCTTCCGACCCATTGAAAATAATCTTAAATTCCTTTAACCAATCCACCATCCACCGTAATGGTCTGGCCCGTTACATACGCTGCATGCGGAGAAAGAAGCCAGGTGGCAAGCGAAGCCAATTGTTTTGGATCTCCCAGATGACCAGCTTTGACATCCGAAAGAAAATCTCGTTTGGCTTCATCTGTTGAAATTCCCTGAGCTTGGCTTTTGTGGATAAAGAGTCTTTCCATTGCATCTGTAGCATGGTAGCCAGGAGCAATGACGTTGGCCGTAATTCCCTTGTCTGCGATTTCAAGAGAAAGGGTTTTAACAAAACCTACAACAGCCATTCGAAGAGAATTAGAAAGAACAAGATTTTCGATAGGCTGACGCACTGAAGCGCTTTCCAAAAACAAAAGACGGCCATATCCTTGTTCTTCAAAAATGGGTAATATCTCTTTGGTCAATTTTACTTTCCACCTCAAAATACGCTCATATGCGTCGTCCCAATCGTCCATTTCAGTAGCCACAACAGACTTTGCTGGTGGTCCTCCGGCATTGATCAATGCTCCGTGCAACTCCTTTTGGTGGAGCATGCGAAGCAGTTCGCTAATGGTAGCATCCGTGGTGATGTCGCCGACAAGAGCCGTTGTTTGATCCGGAAATTGGTTTTGAAATGCGAGTAATTTTTCTTCACCTCGTGCATTGATGATGACATGTGCACCTTCGGCGATCAGACATGTTGCAACGGCTTTTCCAAAACCACTGCTTGCACCTGAAACAAGAAATCGTTTGCCGCTAAGATTTAATTCCATTTGAATCAAGGATTTTTTCTAAAAACTTGAAAAGTACAACTTCCAATTTAGAATACTCTCCATCAGCTACAAATAACTGAGTCAATTGATCCAAAATTTGATCTTTCGTTTTGCTTGGATTTTCTGAATGCATCACACCATTTCTGATAGCTTCCAGATTTTCGTAATCTGAGTTTTGCGTAAAAAGTTCGAGCATGTTTTCAAACTTTTCATGTCCATACCTGCTTGTGATGAAATCGATTTCTTCCTGGGTCATTTCCAAATCCTCATGCGCGGCGTACACCAGCGTGAAGACCATTAGGTCGTCTTCTTTGAGTTGGGAAATCGTTTTTTGGGACATTACGGAAGAATTTTAATTGAAGATAATCCAAATATGATTGCTTGCGAAGTTTTTGTGTTATTGTAATTGGAAAATGCTTTCCATTTCTGTGATAAAGCTGAATTTTTCGTGCTCAAAATCAATCTTACATGCATAATGTTCATGGCCATTACTGATGATGAGGTAGGGGATTTTTAGCGCACGATTGTACAACGATATTTGATCAAAAACCTCATTCGTCAATTTTTCCTCAAAAGCTTTGAATTCAAAAAGCACGATTGGGCTTAGATCAGCATTGACACAAAGGAGGTCAAATCTTCGATTTTTTCCGAGTACTTTGACTTGTTTCTCGATCGCCATGGTTTTGGTGCTAAGTCCTATTTCTTCGACCAGAAATTGCACCCAAAGTTGGCGTACCATTTCTTCTGGTTGAAGAACCAGATGTTTTTGTCTGACCACACACCAAATCTTCTTAACACCATCGATGATGCTAATCTTTAAGGCGTCCCGATAATTTTTCAGTTCTACGCCTTGTAGTTCTGAGTTAGTGAATTTGCTTGACAACAGTCAGAATTTGTCGCCAAGATAAAAATTAGAAGTTTATCCTGCAGCAGAGATGACCTCATGATCGAGGGTATCCGCCGTATTTTGTGTAATCAACAAATCAGCAAGAATAGCCTGAATCAATTCTTTTCCGGTCAGATAATATTCCATCGACCAGATATTTCGTTGTGAGATTCCAAAGCTGTCTGCCAGTTGGATCATTTCAATTTGATCTATAGGAGAAGAGTTGGACTTCAGATTGAACAGCCCGTCTTGAAGCAATATGATTTGACGTTTTCCAGAGACAAATAGATCATTTAAAAGAGCCGAACAGTCACCTTCCACATCCAAAACTTTTACAATTTGTTGGGACAAAAGTCTTTCGAGCACTTCATTTTTCGCAAATGACCAGAATGAAATCAAATTGTAATTTTTGGTCTCTATGATCTTGGTAGGCTGTGCAGTTGCCACCAATTGTTGCGCCAGCAATTTAACATTCTTCAACTTTGACTGCTCATGGCAGAATGGTGAAGGGTAGGCTGCGACACCCAATGTGAAATCAGGTTTGTCTGAAAACGAATTGTGGTTTGACACTGATTGCAATGAAATAAACTTTCTGCCAGTACCTAATTTTGCATTTTCTAATTTGGTAGTCAATGTCTTTGTAGCATCCAAGGCGATGATGTGGTCCCAGCCATTCATCATTTCTGGAGTTGAGTTTATCTTTGATTCTTCTATCAATGTTAACGGAAAATATGAAGCGAGTAATTTCCCCCAACTTGAAAAAGCCACCTCTACGTTAATGCGTTTGATTTGACTTTGAAGCATTCGACGTATTTCTATCTGTTGATCTTCGAATGTTTTGTTTGCCCAAAGTTTTTGAAGGCGCCAATAATTTTGAATGTAATGCAATTCGGTCTCTGTGTATTCAGAACAAAGGTTTTTGAATGATTCATAATCAAAGGCTTCTGGAAATCCGTGTGCGAAGTTTTGATTGAGGATATTGATGAGGTACCAGTTTTCGAAATTTTGCAACCAATCTTCACTATCAATATTGAACAAGCGTTCAACACAAGTCTTCAATGGTCCTGATTCTTGTCCGAAGTTTCGATTCCAGGTGATGAAATCATCGTTGTTAATTAGGAAATTGATAGATCGGGAAAGTTGATGTATCATGTCCCTCAAATCTTCCAATACCAATTCCATTGATTTATTTTCAAGGACATATCTTTCAAGCAGCCATCCGCTATCGTTCAATGAATCCAGCAAAGCATTGATCTTGTCAATGTATTGACTGATTTCATAGACCTCATTCGATG
>JAHDDD010000113.1 GCA_020629535.1 Saprospiraceae bacterium | reverse complement strand
ATTTGATGTTTTATTTTTATGCAATGCCTTTCGTACTTGCCGATCCTGGCATTAGCTATAAACCAAACGAAGAAATAATAGTGGACGGAAAATCATATCCTGGGTTTTCCATCGCATACCAGAATAACGTGGGCGTCAGTCCAAACGATGAATATTTCATTCACTTTGATCCTGTAACGTATGAAATGGTCTGGCTGGGCTATACTGTCACTTTTGGCAAAGATGAAAAATCTGAAACGATCAAGTGGATCAAGTACGATGATTGGCAAAATATCTCAGGGTTCATATTGCCAAAATCTATTGCTTGGTATGAATTAGAAAATAATTTGCCTACCTCAAAAGAGCGGTCCAGACAAGAATTTATTGATGTAGCTCTGAGTCCAGGATTTTTGGACACTGCATTTGAAATGCCTGAAGGAGCGAAGATTCATGAGAAGTAATGCTTGGATAGTCATTTGATTCCATTCAAATGAAAGTATGTTCTGATATTGACAAACTTATGGTTTTCAAAGTTGCTTTCAAGCTTGTTTCTTACCAGAAGAAACTCCTTTTCTAAATACAGTTTACAACCATTAGGTATTTCTTCGAGTTTGTAGTTTTGATTTAAATTGTATATGATCTCATCATTTGCTTGAACAGACGAAAGATATCTGCTGGATATAATGGAAGGTGCTTTTCTAGCTAACTCCTCTTTTTGCCTGTCATCACATTCCATAAACAACTTTTCATATGGAGTTAATTCCCCATCAAGGTACAGCGTGCTGTGTGGATTTCTAAATGTTATAGCAAAGTCATTATTGTTTTGAATTAAAACAATAATAGATTTACTTCCATCTTTTGTGGATTGAATTATCTTCAATTCGAAATTTACATTGTCTTGAATTGTCTTCAATTCTCTTTCTGAATAATATCTTCTATCCAAAAATTGATATTGTCCACAACCTTGAAAGGATGTTGCAAAGATGATCAGAAACCAAAGATGGTATTTGATATTCATGAATGCCTAAAGATAGGCGTCCCACTTGGCTCTTGTTCAATAGAAGAAGAATTCTAATAAACTAATTCATTGTTAGTGTAATTCCCGATAAGCTTCTCTGATTTTTGTTCATAATCATGAATATTCTCAACATCATGTTCTTCTGCCCATCTATATTTGTCCAATCTATGCAGTAAATTGAAAAGGTTTATTTCAGGTTCCATTTTCTCAAATTCCAGTTGAGTTATGCCGTACCCTTTTTTAAAGGCCTCTATTTCTTCTGGATTTGCTTCACCAGATGTCATGACGATTCCCAATTCAATGTGTGGAACAACATTAATTTCAGCCAAACCCCAATCAATCAAAAAAGTTCCGCTATCATTGAAAATCACATTTCTTGGACATAGATCGCCATGAATAAGTCCTGATTTGACATCAATATTTTTAAGCTTTGATAATTCTGCCTTTGCATTATTGTGCTCCTCTGAATCTAAAATTCCATTATTGAGGAGGCTATCATTTTTATTGAGCTGACCAATATTGTAATCCAGTCTGTGTTTCCACGATGCATGGAATTCATTGTCTTCCACCGCCTTCTCTTCAATCTTTTCTATCCTATGAAAATTCGATGCATAACTTCCCAAGTTCTCCCAAATCAGGTACTTGTCTGAACTTGAACAATTTTTTCCATTTACACCTGAGATTTTATTTTGGATCATATAGACAAAGCCATTTTTTAATCCAAGCTTGATAGCTTTAGGAGAAGGAATTCCAATACTAGAAACTTTGTCTATACACCATGTTTCTTTTTTATATTCAATAGCCTTTTGAGATTCATCGTTTAAGCGAATGATATAATTGTCATTAACATCGAATACCTTATTTACACTTCCCAAACCTACAATTTCCTTGATAGAGAAAACCTCTTCTCCTAATTCACTCATTATGTTCCTTATAGTCTGTTCCATTTTCAATACTTGAAGTTATTCAGAAACCAATGCCCGTTCAAAGCTCAATCCACAAACAAAAAAAGGGACCCAAAAGTCCCCTCTATTTATGTTTTATTGAATTGCTGATTTACCCTCCAAATCCGCCACCCATGGCGCCCATCTGCTTGGTAAATTCTTCTAATGTCATCTTTTGATAACCATTGGTATTTATATCGAAGGCGCCTTTTGGTACTTCATGCTTGAGCTCAACAGCTGTAGTAACCATCTTCATTCCTTGCGCATTGATTTGGTATTCAAGAGGGAATCCTTGAATGTCAAAATGCTCCATACCTTGGATCAATTTGTTACTTGCTTTTATATTTTTCGCGACAAATAAGACCATACCGTCCGCTTCAGGATCTTCTTTTGATTTTACTGTAAGCTTTGTACACTCGTGTCCGAGAATATCTTTGGTTACGTTTTCATCCCATTCAAGAATGAATGAATCAGGATCAACGGCTTGACCTTGCTCTTCCTGCATTTTATCTCTTTCCTCTTTGGTACTTTCAATCTGCATTTTGTTACCCATTGCATTGAAGAACATATTCATATGTTGATCTTCATTGTTGATCACTATTTTCATTTCCATCATACCTCCCATCATATTGACATTTGAGATAGATTGCTCTTGATTGAAAATAATTTCAGTTTCTGTACCTTTCATCATTTCTACAAATTGAGCGGCTTCTTGGCTGTCAGTAATCACATCGGTGATTTCCATTTTAATGTATCCTTCAGAGAATTCCTTCTGTGAGAAACCCATTGAAAGGAAAAGACAAAAACTGAGAATGCTAAGTATTGTTTTTTTCATAATCTTAATCTAATATTTACAAGGCTATAACTTATTATGACAATGGGTTAGTTCCTTTCCCATTGAATGTTTCGATTAAAGTCAAGTTAAAATCTACCAAACGATGATCCATTCATCGAGATATTTGGCGTAGACCTTTGCCAAATTCAATGCATCAGAAATCGCACGATGATGCACTCCGTCAAATTCAAATCCTTCTTTTTTCACGACTGCTTTCAGTCCGGATTTTTGGTGACCCATATTCCCTTTTAAGGTATTGTATTGAGATTTAACATTGATAAAAAATTCCAACCAATCTGTTTCCAAATCATGTAAATTGCAATTGTCCCGCATGATTCGTTTATCAAAATCTCCCCAGGCTCCAAGCACATAGTCCGTCTCTCCTACCTCAACCCAATCTTTGAATTGTTCAATCACAGTTGGATAGGTGTCTGCAGCATCAACATTCTCTTGACTAATATGTGTGAGTGATTTACAAAAACCAGACAAGATCGGATTCACCGTAGGCTTAACAAACTTATTGAACTCAGAAACGAGTTCTCCATAGGCATTGAGCTTTACAGCTCCAATTTCTATAATTTCGTTGATACCTTTCGGTGGTTTGCCTCGCCAACAAGTGGCTTCCACATCATAAATAATGTAATTCAAATCTCGTCTTTATTGCTTAATCAGTGCCCTCTCATTCTGGATATAATCTTCAATTTCAAATCCCTCCAGACGGTTTCTGTAAAAGTACAGCAATTTAATATTTTGTGAACCTAAAAGCTGATCAGTTTTGAGATATAGTGGTTTTTTGGGATGGAAAAGACCTATTTTCGATAATCCTTCTGTAAGACAAGCCTCTGATCCCTTTTTTACAACCTCACTTAGGGTAATAAGACCCAAGTTTTCCTTTTCTATCAGCTGGTCTATGACCGTTTGTAATTTTGAAACAAAAATACTCTTGCTTAGTTCTAACTCTTTATCGGTTTTATTGACAAATTCGAAAATACTAAGCTCAGGAAATGAATTTCTCAACAATTCGAAGGCTACAAATGAAACGAGATGAGAGCTCAAAATAATGTTCTCACGGAAATAACTTTCAATGATTTTTTCGGATAACACTTGCGTGTAAATTTTTTCTCGCTGTCGGTCTTTATTTACTTCTTCATTCTTTTGGAAATATTCTTTCAAATCCACTTCCTGTCCGGTTTGATCAATAGACCGTCCTTCGATATCCACTTTATTTCCAACCACATCCAATGCTTGGCAGAAATGAATTCTCACATCAGTTCCCTTTGACATAAGATTACTGATACTCACCCAGATTCTTCTCCATCGTGATTCTCGTACCTTGATCTTGGTATATTTTTCCCTGCCGGTTGCCCGAAGGTGTTGCTCAATCAATCCTTGTGCTTCCAACACAAAATGATAACCCAAGACCACCGGCACAATAAATATCTTTCGATTGTTTGAGGTCATTAGGTTCAATCGTTGTGCTTCAATAGTAGACTGCAATAGGCCATACTTTAATTTCTGTTCCATGGCACCTGACCTACTTCTTGTCCCTCCGGGAAAAAAGATATTGTTCAAACCAAAGTGCTGAGACAAAGAAGACATCCCTTTCAAAGTTTCTAGATAAATAGGGTTTCTTTTTCTACGATCCACACGATATGTGCCCAACCGATTCATATAGTGTGCAAGAATTTCATAATCAAATAAATTCAGACCTGCGCCCCAAGTGAAGGCAGGAATCCCCACTTTGAAATCAATTGCATAGCCCAATAAGATAGAATCTAAATTGCTAAAATGATTGGGTACCAATATGACTGTTCCTTTTTGAAAGAGTGATCGTAACTCCTCGATTTTTCCAGTGACATTGACTTTTTCGAGAAGTTCTTCTTTCTTTCCCCATGCCTTAAACAAGTAAGGAAATCGCATTGAGTTAAACAATCGTTTGAAAACTGAAGTCAGAAATTTTCTGGCGAACTTAAATGTCTTCGGAGAAAATCCACCAACAATTTCCTCTGCATATCGATTGATTATCCGCTTTGTAATATTCTCAACGGCAGCTTCTTTTTCTTCTGGTGTACTTGCTTTACTTAGCTGCTGACCAAACTTTGACCAAACAGATTTATCATCACTTGGATCTACTTTCCAAGGATTGCTTTTTGTTCTTTGTATTTCGAGGTAAATGGTCTTTTCGAGCAACGATCTGAGGTCGTCATTTTTTTCAACGATACGGTCGTATACGTAGTTGTTTAAGGCTTCAATAAATTCTGTGCGGGAATTATAGAATTTCGTGATAGGCCACTGATCAAGATCAGGAATGATATGTTGTACCTGTGAGCTCAAACTCAGGATTTTCACAAAGATAGAAGGAATTACTTAAGCCCCGCCATTTGGCTTATTCAAATCTTCCAGAATGGGTTCGACCGTCGTCTGAAAAAAATGTAGAAGTTCATCTCTACCATCTTTATTTTTTGAACTCGTAGTAAATGTTTGAGGCAAAGAATGCCAATGCTCCAACAATTGATTTTTGATGGTTTGAATATTTTCTTCTTGTTGAACTGGTTTAAGTTTGTCAATTTTCGTGAAAACGAGCACAAATGGAACATGTCTTTGTCCCAACCAATCAATAAACTCTCGGTCAATATTTTGGAGAGGATGACGAGAGTCAATGAGCACAATAGCACAAATCAAAGTGCTACGAAGGACCAAATAATCTTCGATCATTTTCTCCCAAGCAGCTTTGTCCTTTTTCGAAGCCTTCGCATAGCCATAACCTGGCAGATCAACCAGATACCAGGACTCATTGATCAAAAAGTAGTTGATGGCACGGGTTTTACCCGGTGTACCCGATACTTTTGCCACATTTGCATTGTTGCAGAGCATATTGATCAATGAAGATTTGCCTACATTTGACCGCCCAATAAACGCGAATTCTGGGCGATTGTCTTTAGGCGCCTTCGATTCTTTGGGAAAGCTACCTACAAAATAGACTGATTTGATGTACATTAAGGAAGTTTTAAAATTTAGAAGCGTGAAAAATATTGTAAAAACGGCGATATTTGTTAATAAATGAGGTCGAATTGAAAAAGTTCTGGATCATATCATGTTTTCTTGCCCTTTCCTTGAGTATTTCTGCTCAAAAGGAGGCTGAAATAGGTATCCGAATTGGTATTCAAAACCATAATATAGTCCCTGTCGAAACGCTGAGCATTGAAAGTGCTACCGACCTCCTTGAAATGAGTGTCAATGAAATCGACTATGGTTTTCATGCCGGATTTTACGGTAGATTTAAATTTATAGGATTGATTTGGGAACCAGCTTTGCTTCTCAATTCTCAAAGCATTTCATACGAAATTACAAGTACCGACCCAAACGGAGATCAAATCACAGACATCAAAAAAGAATACTATCAATCTCTTGATATTCCCCTCACATTGGGCGCAAAGATAGCGTTCGTAAAAATCCACGCAGGCCCAGTTGCCCATATCCATCTGCATAGCACATCAGAATTGTTTGATGTTTCTGGTTACGACCAAAAATTCAAAACAGCAACCTATGGGTATCAAGCCGGTCTTGGACTGGATATTAAAAAACTCCGCATCCAATTTAATTACGAAGGAAATTTCAACAGGAGAACACATTGTCTTCAATGGCGAGACCTACACTTTCGCTGAGAGCCCAGCGAGATTGATTGGTTCAATTGGGGTTGCCTTTTAAGTTCCACCTACCCAACATCCCACATTATCTTGTTCTTCTTTCCCATTTCCATGAGCCTTCTGGAAGTCATTTAAAGATATCAGTCTAAAGAATCAATCAAATAGGCATAAAAAGCAAAAAGGTTCCGAGGTCTTTACCCGGAACCCTTTTAGGTTTTAACAGTTGCAGGATTATATGCTTTGTTTAAGCCAAATATTATGCCAAAAACTAATATGATATCTACCCTGCTTTATTTAATTCTTTTGAAATGTAATTTTCATTCAATGTTTTGCATTGAAATTATGTCTGATCCCCATGTTTAGATTTAATTGATGTATATCAGATTGTAAATCAGTTTGATCAAATTCTTTACTTGGATGGTATGTATAGCTTGCCAATAAACTAAGCGCCCACCTTTCATTCAATGCATATGAAATGGTCGGTGAAAAACGCATGCCCAAACCAAATTGCCGGAATGGGGTCAATGCTGAGTCTCCAATTCCAAATTCTGCCAATTCTCCATTAGCATCAATGGTTCTTCCGTTCATATCAACAGCGAAATGTAAGACCGGACCAAGCCATAGACCTAAATCTATTCTTCCAAATGATTTCGAAAAACCAGCTTCAATCGGTAAACTGATTAAGTCGATTTTATTGAAATGATTGATGCTTCTGGTTTGATGGATCGGAACAACCACATCATCATATTCTTCTTTGATGACTTGTCCAGAGTTTTCATCCACCCACACGGTCACCAATTGATTTTCATTTATTCTTGTTGAAGTGGATTTGGTATCATATGTAAAGTTGATCCAAGTTTGATGATATTCAAAACCCAATCTTAGGTTTAATTTATTCAATGCTCTTACACTCGCATTGGCTCCAACACTATAGCCCCACGCGTGATGATCGGTAGAATTTTTTAAGGCGACCAGATCGGAAAGTGTACTTGATCTGTGATCAACGAACAAGGCATTTGTGCCACCGTAGGTATTGAGACTCCACATTTTCTTTGGTTTTGCTGATGGAATCATTGAACTTATCTGCATCACATTTACAAATGGATAAGGACCATCCAAGGATTCCAACTTTACAAATTGCCTGGATAGGTTTGGAATATGATCAATATGTTTGCGTGCTAAACCAGTCTGCTCTTTCATTAAATAATCTGGCTCTTGTTTAATTTCAAAGAATGGATTTTCATCCATGCTTTCTTTTTGGGTGTCTGTTTTTGCATTGACCATTTCATGAGCACCTTCAATACTTTCAGCTTGATGTGTTTGATTTGTATTGTCTATTACTACTCCACCCTCCTTAATCAATGCACTCAAAGACGAATTGGCCTTTTCCTTCAATATTTGTATTGCTTCTTGGGGTTCTTTTTGTATGTCACTTTTCTCTTCTCTAGTCTCTGTGGTCTCTTTTTCTACTTCCCTTTTCTCTATTTCGCTTTGAGAACTTTCTTCTCTCATGCCATCATTTGACCCGTTGGCTGTAGACGTTGTATCATTTTGGACTGGATTGGAACTTCTACTTGAATTTAAAATTGAGACCTCATCTTTAACTTTTGTTCGATTTTTATCTAAAATATAATTTGCCAAAAAGAGCGTGATGGTTAGGCTAAAAATTCCGGTTATAATTATCATACCATATTTACTCCAGATGGTAAGCCTAGTGCCAGAGGCGGGTAAATTGCCAGAAATCCCATCCCACAATCCGTCATCATCAAAGTCTTCTGACGTTATTTTTTGATCTTTAAATTTATCTTGAAATTCATTTTCCAGGTAATCCATCTTATATGATTTTTGTGGGTAGTGAATCTGAATCGGTTTGTTGAAAAGTCTTTTTTATCCATTGACGGGCGCGGGAGAGTCTTTTACGAGATACATCTTCAGAAATCGCAAGAATCCTTGCGATTTCTTCATGCCCATAACTATCTATTACGTATAGGTTGAAAACTTCAAATTGTCTGACGGGCATTTGCTTCAAAATTGAAAGCAAATGATCTTCAGACATTTGGCGAATTACTTTTGGGAGACACAAAATCTCGTGCTGATCTTGAAACTCCTCATGAGGAGTTTTGATCACACGAGCATTGTAATTCAGGCAATGATTGATGGTGATTTTAGTAGCCCATTTTTTGAATGAAGCTAATTCAGGATTGTATTGTTCTATCTTGGTGAAAATTTTTAAAAAACTTTCCTGAAGCACATCTTTCTCAAATGAAACATCACGAAGATATCTTCTGCAAATGGCTCTTAAATATGGCAAAAGCACATCGTACACTCTTCGCTGAGCATCCCGATTTTGCAATTTGCACTTATTAATAATTTTGTAGTCAATCATTCAATGTGAAAAATGAGAGCAAGTGATTAAACCCACTTCCTCTCATTCGATAATTTAAGGTACCATAAATGTATTGAATACAACACAACCCAGTGCATCTACAATCTCAACCCGATACGTTTCTCCTTGTACAACTGTAATCGTTTCTGTCATTTCTTCATCCGACCATATATAGATATATGGCGCTGTGCCTCCAGACACAGAAGCTGTCAACATCTGATTGACATCGTCATATTCAAAATCTACTGCAAGACCATTGCAAAAATCACCATACTCTCGCACTATTGTACACCCCATAGCATCAGTAACGGTGACAGAATAGGTTTGAAAAATATCTATAACAATGGTTTGACTCATCTCTCCGGTTGACCAATCATATACATATGGTGGTGTGCCTCCTGTCACGTTAATGACCAAAGTATTTCCATCTGCACCTGGTAAAATTTCACCATCTAAACCCATACAAGGATCGCCATCGATAACCACATCATACGATATTTCAAAAGTACAACCAATGGCATCAATTACCATGACCGTATACACGCCTGGAGCATTGACCAATATTCGATCAGTTACTTCGCCATTGGACCACACGTAAGTAAATGGAGCATTACCTCCTTCAACTAATGCTGACAATACGCTATTATCTGTATCATAATCGATTGACACTGAAAGATCATTACAATCATCTCCAGTACTCCCTAACTCCACTTCCATACTTGCCAAAACAAAACATCCCTCAGCATCGGTGACCTCAACAGAATAGGTTCCAGATTCATCTACGATGATTCTTTCTTCCGTTGCACCATTTGACCACATATAGACAAAGGGTTCAGTTCCACCTGAGACCAATGCGGTCAAGGTATTTGAAGAAGAATCAATTTGAATTGTCAGATCAAGGTCGCATGAGATGACTTCAGCTTCTATTTCTTCTTCTTCCGTCATCATTACATCAGAATTCTCTTTACTACATGAAGCCAACAACAAAAGTGTGGCCATCAAACTCAACAAATAGTATTTAATTTTCATATTTACTTTTTTCAATTAGATAATAAAGCTGCGCTCGCTTTCTATATACCCATACCCAGTTGAACACAGATTTGTGACATTTCAGTCAAATATTTTTTCAATCCTTACTTATCATATTAAAAAATCTCATCCTCAGTCAAACTACGCAAGTACATTGCGCAGATCATTCTCTTCTTTGTGACATGATTTATAATTATTAAAAGAAAAAATTCATAAAATGAAATTAGCAGAAGGACTTTTACTTAGAGCCGATCTTACGAAGAAAATAGAACATCTGGTTCATAGGATAAGACCTGTCCTCATTGTTTCTGCCGAGAAGGAGCCACAAGAAGACCCAACCAAATTGTTGGCTCAATTAAGAAAGGCAAATCAAGACCTTGAAACTATAATTGTCAGAATCAATAAAACGAACAATGAAACATTCATTGAAGATGGAATGACCCTAATGGAAGGTCTTGCAAAAAGGGATTCACTCAAATTGATTTCTGAAAAACTCAGGAGCATCAGACAGTGGTCCCAAATCAATAACAGCAGTTCATATGATAAGCAACTTGCTACTGTCGACATAAAAAATCTTCAAATTGAAATCGATCAAAACGGAAGAGCATTTAGACAGATCGACAGTAAAATTCAAGAACTGAATTGGTTGACCGAATTAAAAGAATAAGCCGAAAGGCTAGATGAACGGGGCGAGTACCAGCCCCTTTTAGTGGGTGTGAGTTTTCGGGGCAAATTGAAATAATTAGATAATGAGCTAATGAGATAATGATTTAGTGAGATAATGAGATAATGATTTAGTGAGATAATGAGATAATGAGATAATGAGATAATGAGATAATGAGCGAATGGTCTCGCCTCTCGCAATGAGCGAAGCGAATGGTCTCGCCTCTCGCAATGAGCGAAGCGAATGGTCTCACCTCTCTAAGATTTTATCAGAAATTTTTTCAATCTTTCCCTACTTGCATTTGAGAACTGGGTGGTCATCATGTATGGACTTGAATAATATCTGATTTGAATAATCTGCGCTGGGAGAATAAGATTGACCAGTTCTTCATAGAGTTCGTAGGTTATATGTATTTGATGACTTGCACTTTGGCTATGACCTGTTACCACTTTCACGTTGGTGGAATCTGCGGTTAATATGTTTTCTTTATTTTCAGAAATACTCCGATGCACGGAATTGGTTTGTGAATTTAATTCGATAGGAAAAATCTTTTCATCTATTATCCAATAGATCGTATCTTCCAATGGAGCTGAATTTAATTCCATTTCGATCTCTTCGAAAACTGATAAAATGAGTTGCTCGTCTTTTCCAATTTCCTTAATCAAGTTCTGTTTGTTAGAGCGAAAAGGAGTATTGATTTCCAAATCATTATAATGGTGAAAACTAGTTCTTATCCTTTTGGTTGATTTTACATTGTCATATTCAACTATGATACTGCTGTAAGGAGTACAAGCCATTAAACCTAAAAAGAAGATCAAGAGAATGCTTGTTGAAAATGTAAATAATTGATTGTTCATGCTAAGTAGGGAATTTAGTTTGTATTTAAGGATGTAATTCCTTTTACTATCCAAAATACTTAGCAAAGTCCCCGTCTGCAATCACTTAACACC
>JAHDDD010000112.1 GCA_020629535.1 Saprospiraceae bacterium | reverse complement strand
GCAAAGGGAAAATTATTATAGGTCAAGGCTTTACAGCGGTGGGTTTTTTTGCTTCTTTTTTGTGCGGCAGACAAAAAAAGAAGATTAAATAAATGCAGTAACTTGGAGTTAGTAATTAGCAGTGAATATTATTCGGGATGAATTTTGAAAATACAGAAAAGGGGAAAAAATATTTAGAAAGGGTCATGAAATTCATGGAGCTCAATATTTATCCTCTTGAATCAGAGGTTATTCATTTTCATGAAAAAAATCCTAGAAAGATCCATCCTGTCATCAAAGAATTAAAGGGAAAAGCAAAATCTCAGGGATTGTGGAATTTATTTCTACCCTTGAGTTTTGGAGATTATTCGCCCGGTTTAACCAATGTTGAATATGCTGTTCTTGCTGAACAAATGGGGAAAGTATCTTGGGCATCAAGTGTATTTAATTGCAATGCACCTGATACGGGCAATATGGAAGTATTGGCAAAATATGGATCAGTAGAGCAAAAGAACACATACCTCACACCGTTGATGGATGGGAAAATACGTTCAGCATTTCTAATGACGGAACCAGATGTGGCAAGTTCCGATGCTAGAAATATTCAAACATCGATCATCAAAGATGGAAATGAGTATGTGATCAACGGTCGCAAATGGTGGTCAACAAATGTCAGACATCCAAATTGTAGTTTTTATATCGTCATGGGAAAGACTGATCCAGAAGCTGAAAGCTACGGACAACAAAGTATGATTATAGTACCCGTTGACACACCTGGGGCTAATATCATAAGAGACCTTCCTGTTTTGAACCATTATGATCATCCAGGTTGTCATTGTGAAGTTGAATTATCGAACGTTCGAGTGCCTGAAGAAAATATAATCTTAGGAGAAGGGAGAGGTTTTGAAATTGCGCAAGGGCGATTGGGTCCAGGAAGAATTCATCATACAATGCGATCAATTGGGGTGGCCCAAAGAGCATTTGATTACCTTTGCAAGCGAGCCAATGAAAGAACTGCCTTTAATCGACGATTTTCAGAAATGGGTATGATTAGAAATAAGGTCGCGCATATTTTCTGTGAAATTCAAAAATGTCGCCAGTTAACATTGTTAGCAGCAGATAAAATAGACAGAGTCGGCGTTAAAGAAGCAAAGGATCTGATTGCAGCCATCAAATTGTCAGTGATACCTTCGGTTGCAAATATTGTAGATGATGTCATGCAGGTTTTTGGAGGAATGGGTGTTTCAAATGATGTACCATTGGCAGAAATGTACACCCATATAAGAGCTCTACGATTAGCTGATGGACCGGATGATGTACATGCTTATCAATTGGGAAGAAATTTATTGCGAAAAGCAAAAGAACATCCAGAATATGATGTTCAATATTTTAATTAAACACAAACGCTGATCGAGTGTTAACTTATAGCCTCAACTTGACAAAATAATTTTGTAAACCAGAATCAAGTATTTGCCTTACTATGAAAATGTACTTTAACGAAGAACACAAATTATTTAGAGAAGGCTTCCGCAGTTTTCTACAGAAAGAAGCAGTTCCTCATATTGAAAAATGGGAAGAGACAGGAACCATTGATCGGTTTATCTGGGAAAAATTTGGGGAAATGGGTTATTTCGGAATTAATTATCCAGAAGAATATGGTGGGATGAATCTCGATTTGTTTTATACCGTTGTCTTTCTGGAAGAACTTCAACGTATACACTCAGGTGGATTTGCCGCAGCAATGTGGGCGCACGCCTATTTGGCAATGACCCATTTAAATGCAGAAGGTTCAGAAGCCATCAAACAAAAATATCTTAGACAAAGCATTGAAGGGAAAATGATTGGTTGCCTGTGCATCAGTGAACCATTTGCAGGATCTGATGTAGCTGGAATGAAAACAACGGCCATTAAAAAAGGTGACAAATACATCCTTAACGGTAGTAAAATATTTATTACCAATGGAGTGTACAGTGACTACCTTATTGTTGCCGCTAAGACAGATCCTGATCAGCGCCACAAAGGCATGTCAATATTCCTGGTCGACAGAGATATGCCTGGCGTATCTGCTAATAAACTTGATAAACTTGGATGGCGAGCATCCGATACCGGCGACATAGCTTTCGATGATGTGGAAGTGCCTGAAGAAAATTTGATGGGCGCAGAAGGGAAAGGATTTGGTTATATCATGCAGCACTTTGCCTTAGAAAGACTGATCATGGGCATCAATGCACATGCTCGTGCTGAATATGCTTTAGAATACACCATGAAATATATGTCTGAACGAAAAGCATTCGGCAAACATCTCAATGAATTTCAAGTTCTAAGACATAAAGTTGCCCAAATGGCAAGCCAGGTAGAAGTCAATAAGGTATTCAATTATAATATTACTTATAGACTTGATAATGGTGACTATGTTGTCAAAGAGGCCAGTATGTCTAAACTTCTTTCAACCAAAATGGCAGACGAGGTGATCTATGAATGTCTTCAACTTTTGGGGGGCTATGGTTATATGGAAGAATACCCTCTAGCAAGATTGCTCAGAGACAGTAGACTAGGTCCTATAGGTGGTGGAACTAGCGAGATACTTTGTGAAATTATCGCCAAGATGGTGCTCGATAATAAAGTCTACGAGAAAGCTGCACATTGATGTTTGCAGAAGCTAACTAAACCAACACTTTCTCTAGCTTGCGTTGGAAGTAACATGTTTATATCTGCTATTACAAGCAGGACAAATTTGCTGATCGCCATCTTTCTTTAAACGAATACCTGTTACGTTGGTCTCAACGAATTGAGCAATGAAAGCTTTCCTTGCTGTTTTATCATGGTTGATATTTGATTTGGTTTGGTCACGTGCTGCTTCCATAAATTGACCATCATAGTCTTGTCTACCCCAACAATTAGGGCAAGCCCCTCCTTCTATAAGTTCCTGATCTGAAAGGACTTGTGAATTGATTTCCTTCCCGAATAATTTTGATAAAAATCCCATCTCGATTTGTTTAAAATCTAAACATAATCAATTTATCAATTCGGATTTGTGTGGAAATAGAGGATTTAGAAAAAAAATACAAAAATTTCTATCTACGCAAATACGTTGCGCAATAGCTTCTTTTGTTTGTGGCATCATTAAAAAATTAAAGAGATGAAAAATAGATTTATCCAAGCGTTAATTAGAAGTGGAGCATTGACAGAAAATGGCGCCATTTCAAATACTACAACAGGAACCAGCCTACTGGACTATTTCTCAAAAGCAGGTACGTTCAGAAACAGAGAATTGGAAGATGTATTTGCAGACATCTCTGACATTTGGAACGAAGATCCAAGAACTGCCATGAAGATTATATTCTACAACAGAATGATAAGTAGAACTTCAAAAGGTTTTGTTGAATCAGAAACCATGCAGGCAGGTCAAGGTAACAAAGATGAATTTAGAAAGAGCCTCATTTGGTTGGCTCGTTACAATCCTCATGCTCTTTACAAAAATCTATGGATCATTCCTTTGATTGGTTGTTGGAAAGATCTTTGGCATGAAGATTTGATCGATGAACTAGATGCCAATGAAGTGTATACTTTGGTGGAAAGAGGTATTGCATGTAATTACAATAAGAATCTCATTGCCAAATACCTTCCAAGAATTCGTTCAAAGTCAAATACCAGAACGGAACGTCATGTTAGACTAAATAGATTTGCTTACGGTCTTATGAAGTTTTTAAGTTGGAACCCCGTGGAATATAGAAAATTCAAAGCAAGTGGAGAAGCACATGATTTTCAACAAAAATTTTCAAAAGGATTGTTTAAAGAAATCGACTTCAACACCATTCCTGGAAAGGCTTTGTTTCAAATGGTAAACAACACTGGTCATGATGGTAAAACAACTTTTGAAAGACATGGTTTGATTGAAGACTATGTTCGATGGATTGATACACAGCCAGTCGCAAAGTTCACCGGTTATGTGTATGAGTTGATGACGGCAGTGACAACAAATATGAGTTTGGCACAAAAGATCACAGTTGACAAACAATTTGATGGATTGATCAAGAAAGCCCAAGATGCAGGATCAACAACAGAAAATGTGTGGTGTGCACTAGACACTTCTGGTTCAATGGGATCACAGGTGGCAAATACTACAGCGTATGATATTTGTCTGAGTTTGGGAATTTATTTCTCTACCTTGAATCAAGGTGCTTTCAAAGATCAGGTGATCATGTTCGACAATGCATCCAAAGTGAAAGAACTTTCTGGTACTTTCAGTGACAAGGTGATGCAATTGAGATCTGAAAATACGGCTTGGGGAAGTACAAACTTTCAATCTGTGATTGATGAAATTGTGAGAGTAAGAATCAACAATCCAGAAATACCGGTTTCGGAATATCCGTCGACACTGTTGGTTGTTTCTGATATGCAATTCAATCCAACAAATGGAAATACCCAAACCAACTATGAACATGCAATGAGTAAACTTGCCAAGGTTGGACTATCAAAGATGAGAATCGTTTGGTGGTGGGTTACGGGTAGAGGAAAAGATTTTCCAAGCACATTGAATGATGAAGGTGTGATCATGATTGGAGGATTTGATGGAAGCATACTTTCCATGCTATTGAATGAAGAAGTGAAGAATCACGTATCAGAAAATACAACGAGAAAAAGTGGTCCAATGGAAACCATGCATAAGGCATTGAACCAAGAGCTGCTAGAATTAATACATGTATAGTGATCGAAAGATTTCCACAGCAAACAATCTACTCCAAACTAGAAATGAAATCTGTGATCACATTGACGAAAGAAGACTTCAGCAATAATGAGTTGGTGATTGGGAGTTCGAATCTCCTTCTTTCTTAATCATAAGAAAGATAATGTCTTCTGACTTTTAAAAATGAAAAGCGAAAGATCACGACAGCAATTTTTCGTTTTAGACCTGGCAGGCGGAATCATTGATTTGCGCTCCAGGAGAATAAGGGTGATCTGTGCTTTTCATTTTTTCTTTTTAAAAAACTTATTCCTTATAAAATTTACTAACTCCATATCCTTCTGCAAAATGAATCTTGAGGAAATACATACCAGTATTAAGATGGGAAACATTTAATTGCAGATGATCTGAAGATGTTATTTTCTTAGACAATAAAATTCTTCCATTCATATCACAAATTTCCAAACCAGCTGGCCCATTGAAATGGTCAATGTTTTCTATCTCCAAACGGTCTTTTACTGGGTTTGGAAAAGTGTTCAGATATTTTGCTTCCACAGTAAGTAACCCTGAAGGACCAAAGCCATACACGTCTGTAGTTCCAAATTGCCCAAAATCTCTCGCCAATAATTTGGTCTCAAATCCCTCTATTCCTACTGCACCCACAAAACTTCTGTTTTCTATGACTTGCAAAAATTCTGTTTCTTTCAATATGACAACATTGGTTTGCCCATCTACTTGTTGCTGGTACTTAAAATATATTTGACCATTGTGGTCTGTAAAAAAAGATACAATCTCTCCTGCATTCGGGTCATTTAATTCGAATTGGAGTTTTATCTCTCTGTCAGGTCCGTAGGTAGTGACAATGGATGTTTGATCATCATAATGCATCAACATATACTCGCCTGTCGACGCGAATTGCAAGATGGTTACTTCAGCATTTTCATTGATCTCAAAAATTTCTTCACTTGGAAGTAACATTGTTGAAACTTTAAAGCCCACAACATCAGTGTGAAACAACATTTGCAACTGATTTCCATTTTTGAAGAATGTAGCGTTTTGATTCTCAAAATTTCCAATCACACCACCTGTTTCATCTATCAATGTTTGCATTCCAAGAATACTGCCATTCCCTAATTCGAAAACCATGAAATAATATTGTTCCTGATCATTGACCATGGTAGAAGCGGGAACGATGTTGATAAAGTCAATTGTAGCAAAATCAAAAGGCACAGTAATAATTTCATTCAATGCTTCATCAAATAAAATTAGTTTGTCAAAATTGTTGTGTCCTATGTAATAATCACCAGGGACATACTGACCGTTTGTTGGCGATAATTGTAGTTCAAATTCTTGAAGCAATTCTAAAGTTTGAGTGCTGTATACTTTTGTAATAAAATTTTCTTCATCGAAATCAATGATAAAGTTTTCATTGACATCCATCACCAAATGTAAATCCAACCTAACATCCCCTTCAATATCAAGAAGTACTGATTCTGTTGTTCCCATATCAGTTCTACAATTGTGTATGAAGCCAATTCCAAAATCGCCATAGTCATCTCTCACAGCCAGAAAGTTTGTAGAATTATTACAAGTCGGAACAGCAATAGAATCTATTATTTGGTGATCGCCAGTAGCTAAAATAACTTGATGTTTAATATGAGTAAAATGGGCATACGCCTCTACACCTTCTGACATCAAAACCCGTCTAAGCTGATTGGATTGGTAAGTGTGTTCTTTTACAAATTGGGCTTTCGCCGAAATACAAATAATACAAAAGAAAAATAGAGCAGATAAATTTTTCATAGTTTCATCAATGAGTATTCTAAATGTAATAAAATGCAAATTAGCCTATAGCTTACCTTCCGTTAATTTTTAATTAATGCAACGTTTTTACATTCCCCATCCTTACCTATTCAAACAAGCAAAGGATGAGAACACCAACTTACATTTTTTCGCTTCTCCTTTTGTTTTGCTCTACTCTCAATGGTCAAAGGTTGGGTAATACTTTTATGACACCATATGGAGGTAGCGCAACACAAAATGGACATTCCGTGTATTATAATACGGGTGAGCATTTTAATACATCAGAAACTGATCAGGATTTTTTCTTTTATCAAGGTCTGCTCCATAATTTCTCATCTGAAAGTGGGGATGAAATGGAACAAAGATTCACCATCCAGGTTTTATTCTATTTTGATCAAAATGAAAATGGAATACAGGATTTGGGTGAACATTTTCTGGGCTTTGGTTCCTTTGATATAGAAGGTGTCAATTCGTTTTTTAATTCCAGCCCAGATGGAGTCACGCTTGAAGTAACAGGAGGTGATTACAAATTGGTACTCAATGATGTAGGTCTTGAAGATTGGCTAGTTACAACAGAAGATGTTTTTGAATTAAGCCTTGGTCCAGACAACCCATCAGCGCTTGTAAAATTTGGACTTTTTAAAATTCCAGATTCAGAAATCGATATAAAAACAGCCTTGGGTTTATTGAGATGCAGCGCCCCTGTATCAAACAGAATTTGTGTAATGAACAGAGGTTCTGAGATAGAAGAAGGCACAGTCTGGCTACAAATGGATGATCGATTTTCAAACTTTTGGTATGGTATTCAGCCTGATCATTTTATAGACAGCACGTTCGTCGGTTGGGATATTGTTAGCAACCCAGGGATTACAGAGGTCTACCCATATGGATTCGTAGCACCCCAAATTATGGACTCGACCCAATTGGGAGAATTGTATTTTTCTGAAGTCAATGTAGAGACGATGTTTGGAACAACAACTGAAGAGATAGTGCAGGAATATGTTTGTGCTTACGACCCAAACGACAAACTGGTAGTGCCAAACAGAGAAGACAGTCTTGCACTTAAGGATGTGCCATTGACCTATACGGTCCGTTTTCAAAACACGGGTAATTTTTATGCAGAAGATGTGCTCATCATTGATACCTTAAGCAAAGATTTGAATTTGAATACTTTCAGACTTATTAATTCAAGTCATCCTGAGCAATTATCGGTCATATTCAATGAACAAGACAACTACATTGTTCATTTCAAATTTGACAATATATACCTACCGGACAGTACCGAAGATTACGAAGGAAGTAATGGACATGTTATGTATCAAATTTCAGTCAATGAAAACATTCCTGACAATACCGTTATTGAAAATACCGGATACATCATTTTTGATTACAATCCTCCGATCATTACAAATACAACGGGGACAACCATGGTAGATACCTTCCCTGTCATCATTTCATCAACAGAATTTGAAAAATTTGAAACGCCCAAAGTCTATCCAAATCCTACCAATGGATTCATATTTTTTGATCAGGAATTTGACCGAATTGAGGTGTTTGATATAGTGGGAAAAAAGGTTTCATCATTCCAGGAAAGAGATAGGATTGAACTCAAGGAATTGGAAGGAGGTATCTATATACTTAAAATGAAAATCGGTGATACGGAATTTGTATCGAAAATTATTTACAACAATTAAAGAGCATCAGATGAACACAAAAAAACTATTAGTATCAATATGTCTCACATTGTTATCACTGTTTGCACAATCCCAGACAGAAAGCATACCCTACCAAACCGTTATAACCAATGCAGACGGAGATATTTTGAAAAATATTGAAGTTGAAATAAAATTAGATATACGCCAGGGAAGTGCTGATGGAAATGTTGTATACAGTGAAAGACATCTGGTAACTACAAGCAACAAAGGCGAAGTTGCTTTCAATATCGGAACTGGCAATGCTGATATTTTTCAATTCAATGAAATCGATTGGAGCGTTGCAAACTTTGCTGAAATCGGGCTTCTTCCTCCTGGAGGACTCGATTTTGTAAGTATCAGCAACAGGTCTTTACTTTCGGTGCCCTATGCACTTTTTGCTCTAAAACTTGGATGCAACGAAGGTTGTCCAGGTGAAAAAGGTCCACCTGGCCCTGACGGCGCTCCAGGTCCAACAGGTTTTACTGGTGCAATAGGACCACCAGGTCCTCCTCCCCCTACAGGACAACCTAGCAATAACGGTCCGAAAGGTATTTCAGGTGTTCAGACGTTGAGTATAAAGAATGTAGCACCTCAAAATCCAGAGACAAATGAAATATATATTGATGACGGCACCAATCGACAAGATGGCCAACCTGGAATTAGATATTTTGATGGGACGGTCTGGATCGATATTTAAAATAAAACAGATATGAAATTAATCAATACATTTTTGGCTATAGTCATTTGGCTTCCAACCATATTTTCTCAACAGATAAATCCCATTTGCGATGAAACATTGGGAATCCCCTATCATTTTTCTTTTAGTGGATTTGTAATTTTTGACACACCAGTATTTGATATTAGTACAGACAAATACATCGTTGCCGAAATAAGAAAAGACAGCCCTGATGGTGAGCTTGTATATCAAGAGAATCAATCTGTAGACTTAAAAGAAAATGGTTTCTTCAATATTAAAATTGGGGAAACAAATCCAGATTCTTTCATTGATTTTGTCGTCTCTTTGAATGAAGATATTTCAGGTGATTATTTTATCGTCGTATCCATGGGCAATACACCGACTGGTCCTTTTTCTATTGTCGGATCGAAGCCTATTCAAACGGTGCCGTATGCGTTGGTCGCCAATTCGATCAATGGAATTGGTCCAAAGGGTGATGACGGCCAACCTGGAGAACCTGGTCCAACAGGAGCCACAGGCCCAGAAGGACCTGCGGGACCTACCGGCCCACCAGGCGCCACTGGTGCTACCGGACCAGCTGGTTACGATGGTTTTGGAATCATGATAATGAGAAACAGTCCTCCAACATCTGGTCATCTATTGTATGTGGATGACGGAACAAATACCGCAGATGGCAAACCCCATTTAAGACTAAGAATTGCCAACAATGAATGGATTGATATTTAAACACATAAAAATGAAAAACTTTATTATATCTATATCGCTTCTATTTGCTTCAAATCTATTTTCGCAAAGTCAGGACCACTTACATTATCAAGGTCTTCTGTTATCAGAAACTGGAGTCAGCATTGCAAACCATGAAGCCATATTTTTTATAACCATTAGTGCAGATGAAGTTGGTGAAGAGATTTTTTACCGAGAATTACAAACACTCACAACCGATGCCAATGGTGTCTTCCAATTGATCATTGGTGAAGGGCAAAATGTGGCGGGTTCATTTGAAGAAATAGATTGGCTAAGTGGAATTCCTTACATAGGTGTGGAATATGATTTACTTGAAGGAAATGGTCTTTACGATTTGGGATTCAACCAATTTTCATCTGTTCCTTTTTGCTTTCATTCAAAATACATTGTTTGTCAACAAGGCCCAAGAGGAAATGATGGTCCAGACGGGCCAAGAGGTGAAACTGGAACCACTGGCCCTCCCGGACCACCTGGAGCTCAAGGTCCACCGGGAGCAACAGGTCCTCAAGGTCCACCAGGAATGCCTATAACTCCTATGCTAGATACTCCACCAACAGATGCCGAGGAAGGCAATATTTACTTAGATGACGGATCGAATCACGAAACCGGCATTCCAGGTTTCAGATACTTTGATGGAGAAATGTGGATTGATTTGTAAAAACAAAATCCATCTAGCACTGCACTAAAAATTGCACACTTTAAGTACAAATTTTTCTTTTCAAAATTATTGAAGTATGTTACCTCTATGTTTAAAGAAGGTACATACGCAAACACTGGCCAGTCCATTGGCAAGTTATATTACAGGTGTAACACTTTACGTGGATGGTGCCCAACATTTATCAAGTGATAAAATGATGCTGGTTGATATTTTGAAATCATTTATGTAACGATCAAAGGTTCTAATCAAAGGTTAAAAGCAAGGTAGAAAAACTTTAAATGTTTACCTTGTTGTTCAATTGATATGCATTTATAAATTCAGAATATGCCATTAAATAAAGTAGTAGACAATGCGAAGGCAGCTCTTGAAGGAGTAGAAGATAACATGACCTTTATGGTTGGTGGATTTGGCCTTTGTGGTATCCCCGAAAATGCCATTTCAGAAATGGTAAATCGAGGAATCAAAGGTCTAACCTGTATCAGTAACAATGCCGGTGTCGATGATTTTGGATTGGGACTCTTACTACAAAAGAAACAGGTGAAAAAGATGATCTCCTCTTATGTCGGAGAGAACGATGAGTTTGAAAGACAAATGTTGGCTGGTGAATTAGAAGTTGATTTAATTCCCCAAGGATCACTTGCTGAACGTTGTCGTGCTGGTGGCGCAGGTATTCCTGCCTTCTTCACACCCGCCGGATACGGTACCGAAATCGCAGAAGGAAAAGAAGTACGAGAATTCAATGGGAAACCACATATTCTCGAATCAGCATTGACCGCAGATTTTGCCTTTGTCAAAGCCTGGAAAGGAGACACAGCAGGGAACTTGATTTACAAAGCTACTGCCAAAAATTTTAATCCTATGATGGCTATGGCAGGGAAAATAACAGTCGCGGAAGTAGAAGAATTAGTCCCTGCAGGAGAATTGGATCCAAATCAAATCCATACACCCGGTGTCTTTGTTCAACGCATATTCCAAGGCGTTAACTATGAAAAGAGAATCGAAAGGGTGACTACAAGGGTTAGTGGTTAGTGGTATTAGTGGTGAGTGGTTAGTGGTTAGTGGTGAGTGGTGAGTGGTGAGCACATTTTAAAGTAAGTAATTATAAATCTTGAGTTCGAAAAGTTTAATTCTGGATTGTATATAAATTAGTAAAAGCATAGCCTCAATTTTTATCCAAGCCAAAAGAAGTATAGCCTTCTCGATTTGGTCCCGATACATCGGGATAAATAGGGAGTGGGAGCCAGCCCTGGAGGGTCGCTTTAAATCGGGATGATTTTTTGGTTTCGTTTTTCATCTAGGAAAAAGGAAAT
>JAHDDD010000111.1 GCA_020629535.1 Saprospiraceae bacterium | reverse complement strand
TTCAGCACAATGACAGTACAATAATTCATTCTCAATTTGAATCTATTTTCCTTTCCGGTTGGGAATATTCTGGATTCGAAAGCAATCAAGCAGATCACGCCAATTTTAGATGTTTGCACCTTACAGAATTGACAGCAGATGATAGAAATATTCGTCACACAGGTCAATTGATCGGCAATGCTAGCATAACAAATTCCAATGGTCAAGAATTATCTGGACTCAGTGCGAGCTATGTAGGAGAAGGAAGCTATCAAGTGCAGCACAACGATGAACCTGTAATCATAAACATGATCATTGACATTACCGTGTTAAATCTAAAGATGACAGACGGTCAGATTGTAGATGGGGCAGGGGCGATCTCCTTACATTTGCGAACTGACTTGATTGAAGGTGATTTTAATTTTGATTATAAATATCTTGGTGATGATCAGGTCATGCTAACCACTGATACCACTGTCGACGGTGTATATGATTTTTATTAACCCTTTTTACCTAACTTAATTCACTTGTATTGATGAAGACAAGAGAGTCGCTTGTACAAGTTTTATGATCATAAACTGATCAGTCCTATTGATGTTTTGCATCAAAAAACTTAGTTTA
Organism: Saprospiraceae bacterium; assembly: GCA_020629535.1. Lineage (GTDB taxonomy): Bacteria > Bacteroidota > Bacteroidia > Chitinophagales > Saprospiraceae > JAHDBF01. The sequence goes on along the minus strand of JAHDDD010000111.1, from coordinate 11,045 downwards.
AGACTGCATTAAACTTTGTCAGTAGATTTGAAAAACCGTTATCGCAATACTTTCTGGTACTTCTCTTTAATAATTATTTGTTTGTGTTCGTGCAACAATGACGAGCCCACTGAAGTAAATGAAAAAGATGCTTTTGACATTTTAGAATTGGTTCTTAAAAATAATGGTGGATTTGTGACAGTGCTGACAGAAGGAGCTGAATTGATCACTGATAAATTGGATGAACAATCAACCACATATTGTGATTCTACATTTCATGAGCTCATTCAAACCTCTATCTCGGGGTCAAATTTTCTGAGCGAATATCTCTCTCGCTGGAGAGTTGATTATCAATGCAATCCACATGATATGTTTGTTGGATTTCGATCTGTGCAAGAAGTCGAGATGGATAATGGGAAAGTCTTTGCAAGACATGAAAGTGAATTCACAGGACACAGCTTTTTTGAAGGGTTCGATCAAACTGACCATGTCTGGCTTTCAGGATTTTTTACACTCACTGGTGTTCAATCAGGACAAAGTATATCAGAATTAGATATTAAGACGGAGATCGACCTTGATTTGAAGCATGTCGAAATTGATAAGAAAAGAATCATCCATGGACGTGCGGAAATCGAATTACAAATAGAAGTAGGAATGAACAATTTCTTCTTTCCTGTTACCTTGATTTTTATGGGCGATGAAAAGTTTTCCATGTCCATCGACTCCAGGATAAATCGTGTAGTTGATTTCTAATAAAGACAAGTACGATTCGAGATACAAAAAAGCTTGTCCCTCCTTGAGAGACAAGCTGTCAATTGCTGACTACAAAAATTTCTTTAATCAGGCAATAGATTGTTATCGGTAAGTCCTACCGTAAAACTTGCAGCAGCTACCAATAACGCCAAAGTAAGTAATAATACATTCATAACTCTACGATTTGGTTCACTTATAAGATAGGCAGTTTTATATTATAAAGCAATACCCTAGCTAACGTTTTGGGTGTATGTAATTTTCATGTAGTCAACTTGTAGGGAGATCGCTCGCGTGCTCGCTGAGAGATCGCTCGCGTTGCTTGCTGAGAGACCGCTCACGTTGCTCGCTGAGAGATCGCTCGCGTTGCTCGCTTCGGGAAACGAGACCGCTCGATGCTCTCGCTGCGAGATTTGTTTGGATAATAGAAAATTATAATCCACAAATCCAATTACTCATTGTATAGACCGCTCGCGTTGCTCGCTGAGAGATCGCTCGCGTGCTCGCTGCGAGAAACGGGATCGCTCGATGCTCTCGCTGCGAGATTTTTTTGGATAATGGAAAATTATAATCCACAAATCCAATTACTCATTACTCATTACTAATTAAGAAAAGAAGATTAATAAAGCAGAATCCTGTGTTGCTAATTTATTGTATACGAAAAAAGGTCACCTTGTGGGCGACCTTTTTTGTATTTGCTAACTGCTTTTAGTTTCTTTCTAATCAGGCAACATATTACTTTTGTAAAGTAAGAAAGTGATGACTGCAGCAGCTGCCAATACCCCTAATGTAATGTAAATCATGTCCATAACTAAAGGATTTGGTTATACTAAATATCGAAAAAATTTGTCAAAAAAGCAAGAAAATTGTCAACTATGTTCCAAATTTTTCTAAGGGTGTCGCAGTGAAAATTATTCTTTAATATTCTACAGCTGCGGCTACTTTAATGACTTTATCTAATTTCTTTTTAATTAATTTAAAATCTGAATTCCAATCCTGCATTCACGCCAAGTGAATATTGGTGTCTTTCTACTATTTCTGAATCTAGTGTGTTGGTAAGACCCATGCTAAATTCTGGTCTTACACTTAAAGCAATAAATCTTGTAAGTTGTTTCGTAATATGTGCACTCATCAACAATGATGTAGAGAATGACTTGAACTTCAAGCTGCTCAATTCATTGATTTGATCAGACGTGCCAACAACCAACCCATCTTGCTTCGTAAAGAAGTCCATCGCAATTCCAGCCTTGGCGCCAAGCTCCCAACCTTTTTTAAGTGGCAGATGGTATCCGACCAAAAGTGGTACTCGAAGTGACTTGTATTTATTGTAGTTCAATACATCCAATGTTTTGCTTGCAGTGATGGTTGTGTCTCCAAACATCTCTGTCACTTCTCCTGTTTCAACATCTGTGTTGGTTGAAAGCAAAACATTGAGTAAAGTTGTATCAAATTCAATGGTGGAATTGTGTTGAAATTTGGTGATGTGATTTCTGTAATCTACACCTGTTTCAAATGAAATTCCTTTTTTGTGTTGAACATTCAATCTTCCAGAAAGTTGAACGCCCACCAAATCTTTTTCAAAAGAATTGTTTCTTTCTATTAGACCATTCTCTTCAATCTGTCTCCAATCAAAGTTTGTAATAAAACTACCTGCAGAAACAGATGGAGTAATGGCCCAAGATTTTGTTTTTGCATCGACAAAGATCATATCGTTCGATCCTAAAGCGATGTCATGTGAGGGGGATTGCAATTGTAAAGTTTGAACAGGTTTGATCGGCTCGATCGTTTGCGCTTGAGAAATTAAATGAATGTCTGAAAGATCAGAAGACTCATTTAAAATCAATTTTGTATTTTTAGAATCAACAGTTCGTATTGACGAATTTTCAATGTTGGATTTGGAAACATTAAAATCATGAGACTCGTTGGAATCAAAGGCTATTATTTCACTGAAATTGAGCTCATGGTTTAATGTTTCCGAAAAATCCAGCATTCGTCGAGTTTTAAGGTCTGTAGCATCAACTCGAATTTTTGTTGCTACCGAGGCAGCATCATTTACTTCTTCCGTTGGGATAGAAGCGTCATAAAGTTCGTCTGTACTTTCTTCTTTGTTTATTGTAGTTTCTTTATTCAGGACTTCAGCAAATTGTACTGGTGTCGCTTTGGGGCTTTCTTCAACAGGTGTTGAAGGTGTCGCGGGATTTGCATCACTTAGTTTCCATCCGATTCCAATCACAGCACTGGAAAGAACCAATGCAAGACAGAACCACATGAAGCCGAGCGGCCTTCTCGTGTTTTCGGCATCGTCCAGGGCACTCTCAATGCCGCTCCACATAGCCTGGACGTCAACCGGGGCCTCAGCATCCGTCAGTTTGCTTTTAATAAATTGAACTTTGTCTAATCTCTCTCTCATATTAGAGAATGGGTTTTATTTTTCAAGCTGTTATTGATCCACTTTCTAGCTCTAGCCAATTGCGACCTCGATGTAGCTTCGTTGATATTGAGTTTGGCAGCTATTTCTTTGTGGGAATATCCATCAATAACATTCAGGTTAAATACAGTCCGGTATCCCTCCGGCATTTTCTCTATAAATTTCAATAAGTCTTCAGTAGAAAATGAATAAAAATCCTCCACTGCTATTTGTGATTCACTTGCATGATCTAACTCAACAAATGAAAATTTTGAACTATTCAACTTGAGGTAACTGAGTGATGTCGTTACAAATACTCTTGACATCCACCCTTTAAAATCTCCTCTTTCAGGGTCGTATTGTTCTATTTTTTTAAACACTCTCAAAAAACCGTTCTGCAACATTTCTTGAGCTTGACCTTCATCACGACCGTATCTTCTGCAAATGGCAAATGCCCATGCAGAATACTTTTCGAAAAGCTTAAACTGAGCTCCTCGATCTCCGGCTATACAACCGTCGATAAGTATTTTGATTTCTTCGGTCAAAAAAGGTGTTTAAAAGTTACTTTATTAATTACAAAGGATTCGCGATATATTCTCTAGCACAAACTCACCATCCACTTCAAATCTTTCTCCATCAACCTCATTGATGTAATATCCGCTGAAATTTCCTTTCAAATATTTATCATGCAATTCAGTGTATTCAATTTCCACTTCCGAATTTTCAACGTACCAGTCAGTTTCAAATTGACCCAATGCTGTCAAATCGAACAAATTGAGTGGATAATAAATACCTTTTATCTTTTTACCCAAGGCCAATTCATTTTCATTGATCGACCATTCTATCATATAAGCTAGGAAACCTTCCTTCCCTATAGATAGTGTCTCTTTATTATTCTGATGGTCAACATACAATTCTTCTCCACTGATCACATAACCATTTAATTCGCTATTCGGATTCTCAGTCTCTGTACAATAGTATCCCACCGCGTCAAGATTTTCTTCTCTACCATTGGTAAATACATGGTAGTAGAAATTACTAAATTCTTCAGCTGGTTCAAAGTTTATTATCGCATCGCCCTCTCTTTGGTATTCTTTCTGACAGGATGATAGCGCGAGGGCACACATCAAACTGAACACTATAATTCTTCCGTGGTTGTAAAATTTCATTTCCTCTCTACTTTATACTATACTATACAAGCAAATACCCACCTTTCGCTGCATCTATACCAATGAAAATCAATCAATTAGCAATCTTCTTGACTTTGAAATATTGCCAATTGGACGACATTCGAAATAAAAACCAAATATACTGCAAAATTATCACTCAAATTAAAATTAAATATTGATTATATTAAAATAACAATATTATATATCAATGGTTTCGTTGCGCTACCCCTAAGATGAAATGTTAAGACTTTCGTTAAAAGATCGAAAAGGAGAAATTGGGCGACATTCATACAAGCATTTGATAATCAATGATTTAGCAATACGTGGATTCACTACACTCTTTTTGAAATCTTAATATTTTCTAAAGACAGGAAAAATAAAGGTCCATTCCTTCCGTTCAATCTCTATCACACCCAATTACATTTTCACTTAAGACTAACGCAAAACGATGTACAGATACCTCCTTGTCCAGCTATTGTGGCTGGGTTCAGTCCATGCATTTTCACATGGAGTTGCCATTGTCGACGCAGACAATTCAAATTATTTGAAGCTTGATCAAGCATTGATTGATGTGAGCATAAACAATCAAATAGCCACAGTTCAATGCAGGCATAGTTTTACAAATGAGTTTACAAACGATCGAATCATCAAGTACGCTTTTCCCTTACCGGGAAATGCCAATCCGATTTCATTGAAATATAGAATAGGCTCTGGTGATTGGGTTACAGCTGAGTTCAATTCAAATATCCAGGACGATAGCCTCCCCGGCTCAGATTCTAACAACGGGAGTCAGGGGTCAAGCTCCGGTTCTCCTGACAATGTATTGGATGATTATCTCGGTGAAACCCCTTTTTACTTTGAATTTGCCAATCCAGTACCAGCCAATGAAGAGATTGAAGTTGAACTTGTCTATGTTCAATTGCTAGCATATGAATTTGGAATCGTTGAATTCAATTTTCCAAACGACTACACCCGAATACAAAACGAAAAACCAGACGTGGTCGACATCAATATTATTTTGAATTCAGCGAGAAGCATTGATGGCTTTCAGCTCATCAATCATGATGGAGATTATAATGTGTCTTCTAATTTGTCAACGGTGAGGATAGCTGGCAATGATTCTACCATTGACAAAGACATACATCTGCAATACGAATTGGCTTCTGATGAACTCGGTGCTTTTGATCTTAGCACAAAACTGCCAGACAGCCTATTTCAATGCGATGATTATGGTTCAGGATTTTTGACGATGATCATCGAGCCAGAGGCGAGTGAAAATGCAGAAGTAATCAATAAAAATTTTGTCTTGGTCATCGACAGATCTGGAAGTATGAATGGTGAGAAAATGAGACAAGCGAAATCTGCGGCAGAATTTATTGTTGACAATCTAAACGTAGGAGATAAATTCAACATCGTTGACTTCTCAGGAATAGTTCGAAGTTTTGCCCCCGATTTGGTGCCCGTGAGTGATGATAGTAAAACAGATGCCATCGAATACATTTTTGAAATGGAAGCAGATGGTTCAACGAATATTTCAGGGTCATTGGAAGAAGCCATTGAAAATTTTAAAGGCTTTGATGAAACCGAAGCGAACATCATTATTTTCTTCACAGATGGCAAAGCAACTTCTGGAATAACATCTACATTAGGTATTGTAAACCATGTTGAACTTTTAGTTAATTTTAACGAAACAGGGGTTTTCCTTTTTACTTTCGGTATTGGAGATTCCGTACAAAAAGATTTGTTGTCAGCCTTAGCTGTAGAAAACAACGGGCTTGTAAATTTTTTAGAAGATCAAGACCTTGAAGAAGAAATCACCAATTTCTTTTTGAAGATCAACAATCCGGTTTTAATAAATACTCAAGTCGAATTTTCTCCCGATATCATTCATCAGATAAATCCAAACCCGTTACCCAATCTTTACAAGGGACAGCAAATGATTCTTTCAGGCAGATATGATACTGCGGCAACTGTCCAAATGAAGTTGACAGGTAATTTTTACAATAATGTAGTAGAATACAATTTCCCCATTACATTAAATGAGGTGGCAGTGGATGAACTTTCAGTGTTGCCAAAAATATGGGCGAAGCAGAGAATTGATGAACTCAGTGTTGAGTATCATCTTGCCTACAGTACCTTTGAAGAGTTTAATATTTCTCAGGAGATTGACCAATTGGGTGCCTGCTACGGTGTTGTCAATGTCGAATTCAATAGCTTCACTGATGTCGGTCTAGAAGTTGATTTCATTTCCTTTTCTGCGGAAAGGAAAGAAAGAAAGGCCATCGAATTAACGTGGGTTACTGCTGTTGAGGTAAACAATGCAGCCTTCCTTATTGAAAGAAGTTGTGACGGAACATCCTGGGAAGAAATCGGAAAAGTTCCGGGTCAAGGTTCATCTTCTGTACCTACCGAATATCGCTTTGATGATAAAGATCCTTGTGAAGGAGTTAATTACTATCGCGTTGTTGCCGTTGATCTGAATGGAAGGATGTCTTACTCAGAAATCCAGGCCATTGATTTTACATTGGAAGAAAACGATTTGCGCGTTTTTCCAAATCCTGTCTCTAATTCTGATGAATTATTTGTGAACGTTGATTCTGATGAATTGATCAAAATGAAAATTTTTAATCCACACGGAAAGTTGGTTAAAGCCGCAGAATTCTATCGTACCGCAGAAGTTTCATTGGACGAATTTGAACCAGGTGTATACGTTGGTGTCTTTTGTACCAACGCATCGCAATATGTGAAGCAGATTGTTGTGAAAAATTGATAAGACAAATGCATAAATGCAAAGCCACATTGTGGCGACATATCTATAGATAAGATAATTAAAAATAAGAAAGCTCCAGAAGAAAATCATGGTTCATGCAATGTGCAAATTCATGAACCATGATTTTCTTTTGGAGCTATTTTTTTATCTGGATTTTTCTGTGGATATGTCACTCCTCTGGAGCTATTTTTTTTATCTGGATTTTTTTCTAGATATGTCGCTCCTCTCGAGCTGATTTCTTTATCTAAATTTTTCTGTAGATATGTCGCTCCTCTGGAGCTATTTTTTTGTCTGGATTTTTCTATGGATATGTTGCTCCTCTGGAGCTATTTTTTTATCTGGATTTTTCTGTGGATATGATGCTCCTCTGGTTCTATTTTTTTACCTGGATTTTTCAGTAGATATGGTGCTCCTATAGAGCTAATTTCTTTACCTCGATTTTCTATAGATATGTTGCTCCTCTGGAGCAATTTCTTTATCTAGATTTTTCTATAGATATGTTGCTCTTCTGGAGCTTGACAATCATTAATCTAGCAAGCATGCAAAAAAAAAGAGGAAGGCTTCTGGCAGCCCTCCTCAATCTTTAACATCCTACTTGTGTATCAACACTTTTTTGGTGTGTACTTTCTTTCCGCTAACTCTTAGTATGTATGCGCCAGATTTGAGATCATCTACGATGATATCATAATTAGATTGATGCTCTTCTTGAACAAATTGTGTGGTAAATACTAAATTACCATTCGTATCAAATAAGAGAACCTGAATTGGTGTTGACGCTTTTTCATCTAAGGTGAAATTAATCGTACCAGAGGTAGGATTTTGAATCACCTGTAAATTGTAATTATTTTCATTCTCAATATCGCCGATAGGAGGGGCCTCGGTAAGATCTTCACAAGGAGCATTCTGCGCACATTCATCAAACAATTCTGAAATACTTGCCAATGCTTGACCACACACAGTATTTCCGCCCAACGCACAATCGATCAATCCGTCAATATCTGTCGCTAAATTATTGTTGATAACATGTGACAAAGATGCAGATTGGCAAAGGATATCTGAAAGTGAAAGATCACCATCTATGCCATTATTGAATCCAATATTGAGTAACATTCCAATGCTTTGACGCAAGTTGTTGTTATTCATGTCATACGTTATGCCACAATGCGTTTTGTGCCGCTTGTGATGTGGAGGTCCAGGTAAAATGAAGTCCAGGCAAGAGGCGGTTAACGTATACGATGTTCCGTTAATTGTGATGTGCAATGATCCTCCATAATAGCTCAATGCCTCTGCCAAGTCATCAGGATGATTGCCCCAATAACCTATGGTGTATGTACAGTATTCCTCACCGCAACCAGGAATATCTGTGCCTTGACACGGCCAACAGATTTCGCCCGTACAAGTATCATAATCTTCCATATCATTTTCGGTACAAGGATCACCGTCATCACACCATCTCCAGACTACATTGCTTCCGGTGCATGAAGGCACAGCGGTTCCCTCGCAAGGACCGCAAGGTTGATTTGTGCAGGTGTCGTATAATTCTTTGTCTTCTTCTGTGCAATCGTTGTAGTCGTTACAAGGTCTGTATGCAGTTTGTGCGCAAGCTGCTATTGGGGTACCTTGACAAGGCCAACAGATTTCGCCCGTACAGGTATCATAATCTTCCATATCATTTTCGGTACAAGGATCACCGTCATCACACCATCTCCAGACTACATTGCTTCCGGTGCATGAAGGCACAGCGGTTCCTTCGCAAGGACCGCAAGCCAATCCAGTACATGTGTCGTATAATTCTTGGTCATCTTCTGTGCAATCGTTGTAATCGTTGCAAGGTCTGTACGCTGTCAGTGCACAAGCTGCCACAGGAGTTCCTTGACATGGCAAACAAATTTCGCCCGTACAAGTATCGTAGTCTTCCATATCATTTTCGGTACAAGGATCACCGTCATCACACCATCTCCAGACTACGTTGCTTCCGGTGCAAGAAGGCACAGCGGTTCCTTCGCAAGGACCGCAAGGTTGATTTGTACAGGTGTCGTATAATTCTTTGTCATCTTCTGTGCAATCGTTGTAATCGTCACAAGGTCTGTAATCAGTCAAAGTACAATCAGGAATGGGTGTTCCTTGACATGGACCGCAAGGTTGATCGGTACATGTGTCGTAAAGTTCTTTGTCGTCTTCGGTGCATGCGCTTCCGTCGTTACATGATCTGTAGGCAGTCAATGTACAAGATGCGACTGGTGAGCCTTCGCACTCGACACAAACTGTTCCTGCACAGTTTACATATTCAACATCATCTATCGTGCAAGGATCATAGTCATTACAAGCTCGTGAAGTTAAATTGGCACATTCATCAGCACATAAGTCTGGTCCGGGTAATGTGAGAGCCTCACAAGTACTGCCTGCCTTTATCACGATTCCTACACCATTGGAAGAAGTGCCATAAGCCACTACATTTACGGTCCAGCATTGATTGCCACCACAGTCGGCTTTGTAGGTAGCAAGGTAAGTATTGCCAAATGCATCTTCACAATCACCTGGACCTGAATAAGGAGATTGAATTCCGCAAGAGGCTGTGGTAGAAATATTTGTTATGCTACCAGATGGATTAGCACAAGCCCCAATCAATCCCAATCCGCTGTGACTTATTGCATTTCCATTGCCAGATAGGCAATAAATCCACGTTTGGTTGCAACCATTGATAGAATTTAGTTCAGCGCTAATTTGATTGGTCCCTAAGGTGTATGTGCTTGACCATCCTTGGGAATATTGAGACCATGAATTAGAAGGTAAAAGAAATAAAAGAGGTATAATGTAGAAACAACAAAAAAATTGTTTGTAAATGGAGAAAGTCCGTTCGTTTGATTTCATAATTAAAATGCTTTGGTTAATAAAAGTTGTCAATCGATTGTTAGGGATATAATATGGGGAAGACATTCAGAAGAACATCCTCCCCACTTCCGTAATACATTTAGTTGACCACAACTAGTTGTGTATAATCACTTTTTTCGAGTGGACGGATTTGCCGCTCACTCTAAGCACGTATACGCCAGATTTTAAATGATCTGTTGGTATCGTGTACGTACTTGTATTTCCTTGTTTCGCAAAATCATTTCTATATTTAAGCTGACCATCGATACTGTATAGTTCTACAAAAACATCATCATGTTCCAATTCGTCTATGCTAAATATCAATAGTTCTGATGCTGGATTTTGTAATACATTCAAACGTTCATTCGAAATATCAATTCGATATTCTATATCAGAATCATTGAAATCTTCAGGACATGGCTCATTGGCCTGACATTCATCAAACAATTCATTTAGCGCCCTCAATGCTTGTCCGCAAATATTGTCTCCAGCAGATGCGCATGCCAACAGATCATCGACACTTGTATAGCCTGCCAGAATGGCTGCATCTATATCATCATTTGTGCACAATATGGTAGTGAGGTCTAGATTGTCTATGGTAAAGTCGTCGCCATTCGCATAGGCAAAACCAACGTTAAGTAACATCGCAATGGATTGCCTCAGATTGTTGTCATTCATTGCATATGTTATCCCACAAGGATCATCTTTTTTCTTGTGATGAGGCTGTCCTGGAAGAATTACATCCAAACAACCAATATCAAGTACATAATCTGTTCCATCCACATTCACAGTCAAGGTACCACCATAATAGCCGAGTGCGGTCGCTAGATCACCAAGATGATTTCCCCAGTAGCCTATGGTGTATGTGCAGTACTCTTCTCCGCAGTCAGGAACGGGAGTACCGGCACAAGGGATGCAGACGACGGTATTGTCACAAGCATCGACTTGTTTTGTATCATTTTCCGTACAAGGATTACTATCATCACAATTCATGGTGACAGTTGGTAATGTACAAGCATCAACTGGCGTACCGGCACACGGAATACAAACGACGGTATTATCACAAGCATCGACTTGTTTTGTATCATTTTCCGTACAA